>JBDHLU010000114.1:0-12466 GCA_039656555.1 Gemmatimonadota bacterium
CCAAGGGTCCGGCAACGACGATGCCAGCGTTGTTGATGAGCCCGGCGAGTGAGTCTGTGGTTTCCGCGATGAGATCTCGGGCTTGCTCGATCGAAACCCGGTCGGTCACGTCCAAGATGACGGGTGTGAGGCGTTCTGATGATTCCCGGCGCAGCGCTTTCGCGTCAATGTCACGGCGCACGCCCGCGAACACGCGGTAACCCTTGCGTTCCAGGAAGAACGCAGAGGCCTTCCCGATTCCCGTTGAAGCTCCGGTGATGAGCACAGTCCCTAGATCAGGCATAGTGGTCAGAGGCTCCCCAGAGGTTTGCGTAGACTCGGCCATAGATTAAGGCTAGCTTCACGATCCAATGCCCGACATGGATGTTCTCGAGCGACTTCGTGACGACACTCCGTTGGTGGCGGTCGAGTTGCGGCCTCCACGCAGCGATCTATCGGCCGCACAGAGCATGGACACGTGGATCGATATGTACCATTCCGTGCGTAGACTGGCGAGTCGCGACACGCTCATTTTCTTGACCGACAACGCCGTCGGCGAATCCGAAGAGGAGAATCTCGGGCACCTCACTGCCAACCTCGCAGGTGACGTTCCCCCGTCCAAGCTCGTCCCGTTCCTCACGTGTAAGCATACGCTGGATCATTGTCATCTGTATGCAGACCGGGCAGCGGCGTGGGGATTCCAGGCATTGACCGTGCTTGGTGGTGACCATGCGGTCGGTCCCCCACGCTGCGTCGAGCACGCGTACATGCTTCGCCAGCAGATCCGTGCGCGGCACGGGAACTTATGTTTGGGTGGTTGGGCAAATCCCCATCGCGATCCTGAGGAGCAGGTGCGGTTTCTGATGAGTGACGAGTTCGCGGCGGAATTCTATCTGACGCAGGTCGTATCACATCACCATATTCGTGAAGTCGAACGGTTTGTCGAGGCTACGCGCCGTGCCGAAGTTCCGCACCCAGGAGTGTTCGGCGTCTTCCTCTATAGGTCTGCCAACCCGCGAACGTTCCAGAAGTTGGAGCAGTTCTTCCCCGTACCTGCGGAGGGAATCACCGCGGATTTTGCAGAGGGGCACTCGGCGGAAGAAGTGTGTGCACGTACCATCCGTGCTCTCCGAGACGTAGGCGCAACGAAGGTCTACGTGTCCAACCTGGGGTTCAAGCGTCCCGAAGCGCGGTATCGCCGACTCCTCGCCGCGCTGGAAGACTAAAGTAGCACACCGATCGCGGACTCGATTCGATCTAACGGGGCGCTGATTTGGACGCCCTGGACGAATCCTCGAATCTGCGTCTGAATCTCCCGTGCGATTGCGATCCCCTCCTTGGCAGCCGCGTCACCACCCTGCGCATCTGCGGCTGCTATTCGCTGCATGACGGAATCCGGGAGTGATGCTCCGGGCACCTCATTGGCGAAAAACTCTGCGTTGCGAAGCGACGTGATGGGCCAGAGACCGGCGATCACGGGGATCGATGGTTTGGCACGCTCAAGAAACCGCTCGAGTCGTTCAGCATCGAACACTGGTTGCGTGACGATGAAGTCCGCACCGGCATCGATTTTCCAATGAAGGCGTGACAACTCGCGTTCGATATCGGCAGCCGCCTGGTTCGCGGCGACGCCGATAACATATTCGGTGGGGTCGCCGAGCGGATTGCCTCCAGGGTCGAGTCCGTGATTCAATCGGTACACGACGTTCGTGAGGCCGATGGAGTCGATATCGAACACCGCGGTTGAGTCTGGGTAGGGGCCCAGCCGTGGTGGGTCGCCAGTCACGATGAGGAGATTGCGAAGCCCGGCGGCCGACGCGCCCACGAGGTCACTGATCATCCCGAGCATGTTACGATCGCGACATGTGTAATGTGCGATCGTCTCGATTCCGACCTGGTTCTCGATGATGATGGCCGACGGAATCACCCCCATGCGACTTTGAGCACGGGCACCGTCGATAATGCTGACGGCGTCGGCGCCAGCGACCTTCAAGCGACGGGCCCATTCGACGAGCTTGGTCGCAGAGGCTCCTTTGGGCGGAAGCAGTTCGACCGTCGATACCCATTGCCCGCGCGCCAACTTGGCTCCCCAACGCGACCGACGATCCAGCGGTACGGGGTCGATCGGCGCCGCGCGATGAACGTCACTACGTCGTTGCACCGTCGCGTGCTGTCGCGGTTCCCTGGTTGCAACCTTGTCGGCCATCACCTTGACGTGATCCGGCGTGGTCCCGCAGCATCCGCCAACGAAGCGCACGCCTGCGTCGATCATTCGGAGTGCATAGGTCGCCATGTACTCCGGGTTGGAAAGGTAGATCTTCCGATCCCCTACTACACGCGGCATTCCCGCGTTCGGTTGTGCGGAAAGTGGTTTGTCGGTTACCTCAGCCATTCGCTCGATCGCTTCCAGCATGATGGCCGGTCCCACGGAGCAGTTGAGACCGATTACGTCGGCACCCCAATTGCTCAATTCTGTTGCGACTTTCTCGACCTCCGAGCCGAACGCCGTAATGCCGCCCTCACCGATCGTGAGTTGTGCGATCACCGGCAGATCAGAATTCTCTTGCACAGCAGTGAGGGCCGTTCGCAGCTCTTCCAAGTCGGCGAATGTTTCGAGCACGAATCCGTCCACACCGCCTTCGATGAGGCCGAGTACTTGACGCCGAAAGTACCCCACGGCTTCTTCACGTGCCGTTGGACCAAACGGTTCGATTCGAATGCCGAGTGGGCCAATTGCTCCGAGGACGCTGACCCGGTCGCCGGCCACTTCTCTCGCGATCTGGGCCCCCGCTGCATTCAATTCCTCTGTGCGCTCGGCAAGTCCAAAACTCGACAGCTTCACGGGGTTGGCGCCGAAGGTGTTCGTTTCGATGGCCTCTGCGCCCGCGCGAACATAGCTCTCATGGATTTCGCGAATCAGGTCGGGCTGTGAGGCGCTGAGCTCGTCGTAGCACACATTCACGAAGACGCCACGCTGGTAGATCAACGTGCCCATGGCGCCATCGAGTACGTGGATACGATCGTCGTCGATCATACCCCGCAGGTCTCGTTGCATCAGCCGGTGTCTCCCGCATCCGGGTCGTAGGCCAGGTTGGGCCGGAGCCAACGCTCCGCCTCCGCGACGTCGATACTCTTGCTCGACGCATACGCTGCCACCTGGTCGCGACCGATGTTGCCCAAGCCGAAGAAATACGCGTCCGGGTGAGCGAAGTACCAACCGCACACGGAGGCAGCGGGAAGCATGGCCCCGTTTTCGGTCAGGGTGATTGCTGTGCGGTCGGCGACGCCCATGAGATCGAACAACGCGAACTTCTGTGAGTGGTCAGGGCACGCGGGGTATCCGGGTGCCGGGCGAATCCCGCGATATTGTTGCCGAATCAACTCCTCGTTCGTTACCGACTCGCCGTCGGTGTATCCCCAAAACTCAGCGCGCACCCGTTGGTGCAGGCGTTCGGCCAAGGCTTCGGCCAACCGGTCGGCCACCGACTTGGCCAGGATCGCGGAATAATCGTCGTGTGCGGCCTCGTAAGACGTTGCCAACTCGGCTGTACCAATGCCCGCCGTTACGGCGAATGCTCCAACGTAGTCGATCGTATCTCGATCTCTGGGGATCAGGAAATCTGCGAGGGAAACATTGGGGCGGCCCGGTGGCTTCTCCATCTGCTGACGCAGCTGACGGAACGTGCCCAACGTGTTGGCGCGCGACTCGTCGGCGTATATCACGATTTCATCGGTATCGACGGTATTGGCCGGCCAGATTCCAAAAGTCGCCTGGGCGGTGATCAGTCCTTCAGCGACGATCCGGTCCAGCATCTGCTGAGCATCGTCGTATAAACGTTGGGCTTCAGCACCAACCGTGTGGTCGTCCAGAATCTGAGGGAACCGTCCCTTCAATTCCCATGCTACGAAAAACGGGGTCCAGTCGATGTAGTTGCGTAGTTCGTCGATCGGGTAGTCGTCGAGGACGTGAATTCCTGGATCGTTCGGTACGGGAGGCTCGTACCCGTTCCAATCGATCGTGAACCGACGATTGCGTGCGTCGTCGAACGGTAGGATGCGCGTACGCTGCGATCGACCCGCGTGCGTTCGGCGCACTTCCCCATACTCCGCTTTCACCTGGTTTACGAACGCCTCCCGCTTTTCGGTGTTCAAGAGTGCCTCGGTAACGCCGACGCTACGCGATGCATCCAGCACGTGTACCGTTGGGCCACTGTAGTGTTGTTCGATTTTCACAGCGGTATGTGCCTTCGAGGTTGTGGCGCCGCCGATGAGGAGTGGAATGGTGAATCCCTCCCGTTCCATCTCCTTCGCCACGTGCACCATCTCGTCGAGCGAAGGGGTGATCAAACCGCTTAGCCCGACCACGTCGGCGTTGTGTTCGCGCGCCGCATCGAGAATCTTTTGCACGGGTACCATGACCCCGAGGTCAATCACGTCGTAGTTATTGCACCCGAGCACTACAGCCACGATGTTCTTGCCGATATCGTGCACGTCCCCCTTCACGGTAGCGATGACGATGCGGCCTTTGGTCAGGGTCTCCCCCGCAGCCTGCTTTTCTTGCTCGACGAATGGCATGAGGTACGCGACCGCCTTCTTCATGACGCGTGCGCTCTTTACTACCTGAGGGAGGAACATTCGACCCGAACCGAATAGGTCGCCAACCACATTCATCCCATCCATGAGTGCCCCTTCGACAACCTCGATGGCGTAGTCAACCGATTGTCGGGCCTCTTCAGTGTCCTCCTCAATGAAGTCTTGAATGCCTTCGACCAGCGCGTGAGTGAGGCGCTCGGTGACCGGTTGGTCGCGCCACGAGAGGTCGACCTTATTGGTCTTGGTCGAACCCTTCACCGTAGTTGCCAGTTCGGTCAAACGCTCTGTAGCGTCGGGAGTACGGTTGAACAGCACGTCTTCGATAGCGACTCGCAGGTCTTCCGGGATATCGTCATAGACCGGGAGTGCGCCCGCATTGACGATGGCCATGTCGAGCCCGACTTGCAGGCCATGGTAGAGGAACGCTGCGTGCATGGCCTCACGGACTGCGTTGTTGCCGCGGAACGAGAACGAGAAGTTGCTCAACCCCCCACTCACACGTACATGCGGGAGTGTCTCCTTGATGCGCTCGGTTGCCTGGAGATACGCGCGTCCGTACTCGTTGTGTTCCTCGATCCCGGTGGCGACAGCGAAGATGTTGGGGTCGAAGATGATATCCTCCGGTGGGAATCCCATCTCCTCCGTTAGGATGTGATAGGCCCGCGTACAGATATCGACTTTGCGGTGGACGGTGTCGGCTTGCCCGGTTTCGTCGAATGCCATGACGATCGCAGCGGCGCCGTAGCGTCGTACGAGCTTGGCTTGGCGTTTGAATTCGTCCTCTCCTTCCTTGAGGCTGATCGAATTCACTATGCCCTTTCCTTGCACGCATTTGAGCCCCGCTTCGATCACCGACCACTTCGAGGAGTCGATCACTATCGGAACCGCGGCAATGTCCGGTTCGGCCGCGATCAGATTCAGAAAGAGCTTCATCGCCGCCTCTGAATCCAACATTCCCTCGTCCATATTGACATCGATCATCTGTGCACCGTTGGCGACTTGTTGGCGTGCGATGTCGACCGCGGTCTCGTAGTCCTCTTTCTCGATCAAACGGGCGAACTTGGCTGACCCCGTAACGTTGGTACGTTCGCCAATGTTGACGAACCCCTTGTCGGGGTGAATGACGAGCGGTTCGAGACCGGCGAGCCTAGTGTACGGCGGAATGTCAGGAAGCTTGCGTGGCGATTTTCCCGCGACGACGCTCGCCAGGGCCTCGATGTGTGCGGGCGTCGTACCACAGCATCCACCGACGATGTTCAAGAACCCGCGGTCAGCGAATTCCTCGATGATCGTGGCCATGTCTTCAGGACCCTGTTCGTACTCGCCAAACTCGTTCGGAAGGCCGGCGTTAGGGTGACATGAAATGAACGTATCAGCGATTCCCGATAATTCATCGAGATACGGACGTAACTCGGCGGCGCCCAACGCGCAGTTGAGACCGACACTGAACAAATCGCCGTGACGCACCGATATCCAGAACGCCTCCGTCGTTTGGCCGGACAACGTGCGGCCTGACGCATCGGTGATCGTTCCCGATACCATGATCGGGATATCTAGCCCGCGGCGATCCAACATCTGGCGCACACCAAAGAGCGCCGCCTTGCAGTTTAGGGTGTCGAATACCGTTTCGATCAGCAGTAGATCGACGCCGCCATCGACGAGCGCTTCCGCCTGGCCCGCGTAGGCCATGGCGAGTTCGTCGAATGATGTGTTTCGGAACCCGGGATTGTTGACGTCGGGGGACAGCGATGCCGTGCGATTGGTTGGGCCGATGGCGCCGGCTACGAACCTGGGCCGTGAGGGATTCGCCGCCGTCACGTCGTCTGCGACTCCGCGGGCAATCTTGGCGGATGCGAGATTGAGCTCTCGAACGGCGCTTTCGAGCTGGTAGTCTGCCTGGGATATCACATTGCTATTGAATGTGTTCGTCTCGATGATGTCGGCGCCGGCGTCGAGGTATGCGCGATGAATCGCGGTCAGGATGTCGGGTTGTGACAGCGCGAGCAGGTCGTTGTTGCCGGTGAGAGGCACCGGATGGTCGGCAAAGCGCGCGCCCCGGTATCCGCTTTCGTCCAGGCCGTATGCCTGAACCATCGTTCCCATCCCGCCGTCGAGAAGGAGGATTCTCTCACCGAGGAGTTTACGGAGCTTGGCAGTTGGCTTCATAAAAAAATCCCTGCCGCTAAAGAACGCGCACAGGGTCGGGGGTTTTTAGCGGTTTGTTTTACGTGGCCGCAATACGCCGCAAATCACCACGTTTCAATTGTCCCAACAATCTAAAGATTTGCGGTTAAGTGCGAAAGGGACCGTTACTCCACGCCGAGCGCGCGATGCACGTCGCTTGCGGTCAACCCGTTGATGCGAATACGTTTGCGACGCGAGGAGGCACCGCCGATCAGTTCGACATCGGCGCGCCGGACACTAAGTCTCTTGGAGAGCAATCGTATCAACTCCTCGTTGGCGGCGCCGTCGACCGGTGGCGACTGGAGTCGGATCTTGACGGCATCCCCATGCATCCCGACGACTTCCGTTCTCTTGGCGCGGGGCTGCACGTGCACGTCAATGGTCGCCGACATCGGCCGTGTCACTAGATCAAGCTGAGGATGGCGGATAAAAGGAACTGCAGAATGAAGAACGCAATGAGCGGCGACAAATCGAACATGCCGATTGGTGGGATGATCTTGCGGAGCGGCAGAATACACCAGTCGGTGAGCGGGTAAGTCCACTTGACCCATGGGTTGTAACGGCCGGCGCCAAACCATGACGCTATGACGCGAATGATGAGTGCTGCGATGATGCCGCGACCAGCCAGGAGGACAACGATACGAAGCAGGCCTCTCGGTCCCGAAGCCGCCGCTCCCCCAACCTGAGCGAACAGCCCTCCCAACGCCTCAGCGCCCGTGACCACAATGATGCCACCGACGACAGTCACACCGAGAAGCCACCATGGAGCGTTCTGCGGGAGGCCACCGCGACGCACGAGCCAGGTCTCGAAGGGACTGAGTACGACATCAGACGTCCGCCTGACGATCTGTCCGGTCTTCGAGAACGGGTGGATGCGCCGGGTTCGGACGGCCCAGGACCCGACCGCGACGGCTGTGCTGGCCACGAACACGCCAAAGACGGCATAACGGATGAGGTCAACGAGAATCATTAGGCTAGCGCCTCGGCAACGAGTCGTTCCTGCTCGAGTTTGTGGGCGGCGGGATACCCTTCCGCCGGGCTGGATCGCTCCGGCCGCGATGTGACGTCGATCGTGACTCCCTCCGGCAGAACCTGGCTAATCTGCGGCACCACCCATTTGCGCGCGCCCATGTTGCTCGGTTCCTCCTGCACCCAAAGGACGTTTTCGAGGTTGGGATACAAGTCGAATAGAGTGGCTAGGTGTCCCTGTGGGAATGGATACAACAGCTCGACCCGGCCGACCGCGACGTGTGACGCAGTCTGGCGTCGATCCGACGCGATGATGTCGTAGAACACCTTGCCGGAGCACAAGACGAGCTTGGTTACCGTCGTGCGGTTTCCGGGTAAGGTCGGATCGTCCAGAACTGGATAGAACTCGCCGCCCACAAACTGATCCAGCTTGGACGTCGCGAGGGGGTGTCGCAATAGGCTCTTTGGTGTGAACACTATGAGCGGTCGAATCTCCTGGTGTTTGGCCTGTCGCCGCAGCAGGTGGAAGTATTGTGCCGGGGTCGAACAGTTGGCAACGCGAATGTTTCCCTCCGTTCCCAACGCCAGGAATCGCTCGATCCGAGCGCTTGAATGCTCGGGCCCCTGACCCTCGTACCCGTGCGGCAAGAGCATCGTGAGCCTAACGAGCTGCCCCCACTTGGCCAGGCCCGCGATGATGAACTGGTCGATGATCACTTCGGCGCTATTGGCGAAATCGCCGAACTGTGCCTCCCATAGGATCATCGCATCTGGAGCGGCGGTACTGTATCCGTATTCGAATCCGAGGGCCGCGTATTCGGAGAGCGGGCTGTTGTGGAGTTCGAACGGGGCCGTGCGTTGATCCAGGTGTTGGAGAGGGGTGAACGCGTCGCCAGATTCGGCGTCGAACAGTACGAGATGGCGTTGACTGAAGGTCCCCCGCTCGGTGTCCTGTCCAACGAGTCGAGTGGGCACGCCCTCGATTCCCAGCGCTGCGAGTGCCAAGGCTTCGGCATGTGCCCAATCGATCGATCCGTCTTGTTCGAACGCTTGAATACGACGGTCCAACACTCGCTTGAGTTTGCGGTTGATGTGAAAGTGCTCCGGGACGCGGAGGAGCTGGTCATTCAAATCTGTTAGCGTGGCGTGATCGACCGCAGTGTCGGGTTCGTCGGTCGAGACGTACATGGCGGAGATACGATTGGGCTCTTCGCCTTCGTCCTCGTGCCCCGCGATGTCTGCCTTGAGCCGGTCCAAGGTCACTGCCAGATGTTCGTAAACCTGTTGCAGTTCGGCATCGGCGGATTCGCGCGAGAGGACGCCTGCCCCAACTAGACGAGCGGCGTATTGCGACCACACCGTGTCATGGTCGTCGATGCGCTGGTACATCATGGGTTGAGTGTAGCGTGGTTCGTCACCCTCGTTGTGCCCATGACGGCGATATCCTACAAGGTTGATCACGACGTCGCCCGCGAACTTTTCTCGGTACATCATGGCCAGGCGTACGGCAGCGAGCCCAGCCTCCGCATCGTCTGCGTTGACGTGAATGATTGGTATGTCGAAGCCTTTTGCCAGATCGCTCGCGTAGTCCGTCGATCTGGAGTCTCGGATTTCCGTGGTGAACCCAATCTGGTTGTTCGCGATGATGTGAAGGGTGCCTCCAGTCGAGTAACCCCGAAGCCGAGCGAGATTGAGCGTCTCGGCGACGACGCCCTGACCGGCAAAGGCCGCATCTCCATGGACGAGGATTGGGAGCACGCGGGTAGGATCGTGCTGGATGGTGTTGCCCGTACGGTCGGTCTGGCGGGCTCTCGCGCTCCCGACCACCACCGGGTCCACGGCCTCGAGGTGACTTGGGTTGGGCATTAGCGTCACGTCGATCTCGCGCTCACGCCAGGTCGTGAAAGTGCCGCACGCGCCGTGGTGATACTTCACGTCTCCAGTACCGCCAACCGGCGCCAAGGTTTCTTCGACGGCCCGCCCGCCTTCGAATTCGGCAAGGAGCGTCTCATATGGCACACCGAGAATATGCGCGAGGACGTTGAGACGGCCGCGGTGTGCCATTCCCAAAACCGCCTCTGTGGCACCTTGGTCGGACGCGAAATCGAGCGCGCGATGGATCGTGGGAACGAGCATGTCGAGTCCCTCGATCCCAAAGCGCTTGTGTCCGAGGTAATTTTTGTGGAGAAACTGTTCGAGAGACTCGACTCGTGCGAGTTCCTTCAGGAGCTTCCGTTTTTCGTCATCTGTCAGTGGGTAACGGTGCTCACCCGACTCGATGACGCGGCGGAGCCACACCCGCTCCTCGGCCGATGCAATGTGCTCGATCTCGTACGCAATCGTCCCGCAATACGTCTCCTTGAGGCGTGGCAAGACATCGAGCATCGTTTCGCCGCCAACGTAGGTGCGTAACACCGCGGCGGGAATTCTTAGCATGAGTTCCGGAGTCAACCCTACCGTTCCCGGATCGAGTGCGGGGTCGCCGCGCGGCACGGCGCCCAGCGGATCGAGTTGCGCGGCGAGATACCCATGAGTCCGATGGTGTTTTACCACTGACATGGCCCCGGCAACGTGATACAGCAGTGCCGTGTCCGGTTCCATGGATGGAACCGCCGGTGCGGTCGGGACGGTCGAAACCGAGGCGACCGCTGCCGCGGCGTTTGCGGTGGAAACGTCGACTTCCATCGCGCGCGCTATGGCTTGGAAGAATTCGTCTTCTCCCTGAAGTACCTTGTCGATGTACTGCAGAAACAGGCCGGACTCGGCCCCTTGGATGATTCGATGATCGTAGGTGCTCGTCACCGTCATGACGCGCGTTCCGGCAATGGTCCGAATAGCCCCCGTGGCGACGATGGAGCCCTGCCCCTTCATGAGACGTGGCACCGATGCGACCGTGCCCAACGTTCCGGGGTTGGTCAACGTCATGGTCCCACCCATGTACGCGTCGGGGAGCAGCTTGCGCTCACGAACGCCTTTGACCAACCGTTCGTATTCGTCGTAGAACTCACCGAACGCCATGCGGTCGGCGGCCTTGATGACCGGAACCATCAGGCGCCGCTTTCCATCTTTACCCTCGAGATCGACGGCTAGTCCGAGACTGATAGATTGTGGATCGAATCGATATTGGTCGTCGCCCTGTGCGATCACCGCATGAGACATGACAGGGAACCGCTTCGCCGCTTGAACGATCGCCCAGCCCATCAGATGAGTGAACGACAGCTTGAGACCGTTGGGCTTGAGCACCGTGTTCATCGCGGCACGAACACCCCACAGCTTGGAAACGTCGATGTCACGGAACGATGTGGCGGTGGGGAGTTCGAGCGAGGCCTCCATGTTCTTTAGAAGGCGGAGTGCCGGCCCAGTTATCGGCTCGGAACCCTCCGGTGCGGCAGAGACGCTTCCCGCCTTCCCGTCTTCCCGCCTTCCCGCCTGTTCCACCCTTCCCGTCTGAGCGGGTGCCTCTCCCTCCAGGCCGCTCTCGAAGAGCACCTGCCACTCTTGAGGTACAGAGGACGGGTCGCGTAGGAAGTCCTCGTAGAGGGCTTGGGCGAATCCGGAGTTGACGGTCTCGAAGACGTTCTCGAACACGACACCAAAGGTAGGTGATGATAGGGCGGATGGTAGGGGCAGCGTGGCTGCGACTGGTTGACGGATGTCGCCCGGGGCGGCATCGTCCACCGGTCTTTCACCATTCCCAGCCCATGTTCCGAAGAGTCGACGATTTTGCCACGACGTGGCGCCGCGAGTCCGCCACCACAGCTAGAGTACTCTCGCAGTTGACGGACGAGGCACTCGGGCGCCGACTTCATCCCGATCAGCGCTCCCTCGGCGAGGTGGCTTGGCATATCGTCGTTTCTCTGCCCGAGATTCTAGGCAAGGCTGGGGTCGAGTTGGAGAGTACGCCGAAGCGAGATCCAGTTCCAAAGAGCGCGGCAATGATTCAATCGACTTACGTCGACGTAGCACAGGGAGTTCCAGCTGCAGTCGAGGCTGTATGGCGTGACGAACTTGCCCCGATGCTCGATTTCTACGGAATGGTGACCCCACGGGGAGAAGTGCTGGCCATTACCCTGAGGCATGAGATCCACCACCGTGGGCAGTTGACCGCCCAGATGCGCCCGGCCGGCCTCCAAGTGCCGGGGGTCTACGGCCCGAGCGCCGACGATTCGGTGTGATCCAGCATCTTCCCGACCTCTGACGCCGGGCGTATTTTCCCGGTCTTCTCTCATAATCGTGCTCGAGG
Source organism: Gemmatimonadota bacterium (assembly GCA_039656555.1). Lineage (GTDB taxonomy): Bacteria > Gemmatimonadota > Gemmatimonadetes > Gemmatimonadales > GWC2-71-9 > CAMYLY01. The sequence goes on from JBDHLU010000114.1 coordinate 11,969, forward strand.
TGTCCCCATGAAGATCACCCGTTGGATGGTTGGTGCGGCTTGTGTCGCGGTGGCAGGTGCACTTGTACCGGCGGTTGTCCAGGCTCAGGCGGGACCCGAGCCCGCTCGCGTCGAGTTGGGTCAAGCCGCTATGAACCTCGAGGTTGGCGATACGGTTCAACTCGAGGCCAAGGTGTTCGATGCCGATGGCAACGAAATCGACATGCCGGTGCGCTTTTTTGCCCAGCCGCGCAGGCAACTTCCCATGACGCGCGGTGGTATGGTCATCCCCGTGCGGGGCGGTGAGTTCCAGGTGATTGCTATGGCGCGGGGGACTCAGTCTTCGGCCCGTGCAATGATGACCGTCTCCGTGGCCTTCCCAGCCATCGATCACATCGCCATCGACGCAGCGCACGACCGCTTCTATGTGGGTGCCCACGTCCGACATCGGGCTACGGTGATCGATGAGGCACAGATGGAACGGCCTGAGGTCAAAATCAACTGGACGACCTCAGATCC
>JBDHLU010000115.1:0-11576 GCA_039656555.1 Gemmatimonadota bacterium
CACTTCTTCAATCCAGTCCACATCATGAAGCTCCTCGAGGTCGTGCGGCATGATGGAACGGACGACGCAACCGTCGACACCGCCGTGGCAGTTGGAATCGCCATGGGTAAGGAACCAATCGTCGTCCGCGATCGACCGGGCTTTGCCTCGTCACGCTTAGGTCTAGCTATCGGTCTCGAGGCAATGCGAATGGTCGAGGAGGAAGTGGCCCTGCCGGAAGCGATCGACAAGGCCATGAAACTGGGCTACGGCCATCCAATGGGCCCCCTCGAGCTATCGGATCTCGTGGGGCTCGACGTTCGCCTCAGCATCGCAGAGTATTTACACAAGGAGCTCGAAGCTCCTCACTTCGAACCACCGCAGATTCTCCGTGAGATGGTCGAGCGGGGAGATCTGGGAAAGAAATCTGGAAAGGGGTTCTACGAATGGCCGAAGACAAAGTCGTCCTGATAGAAACCGATGGTCACGTTGCGACCGTCACGATCAATAGACCTGACAAGCTGAACGCGCTCAATGCCGACGTCCGATCCGAGTTCGTAGCCGCGTTCGATGCCTTGGGCACCAACGACGAAATCCGCGTCATCATCGTCACTGGGGCCGGCGAAAAGTCGTTCGTTGCCGGCGCCGATATCGGCGAATTCGAAGGCCGGTCACCGGTTGATCAGTTCCGGGTGATGAAGAGCTTCGGCATCGTTGATGTGGTCGACGCATTCCCGAAGCCTGTAATTGCCGCCATCAACGGATTCTGCTTGGGCGGAGGATGTGAGCTTGCGATGGGATGCGACATCCGGATCGCGTCCGACAAGGCGAAGCTCGGACAACCGGAAGTCAACCTGGGCATTCTGCCCGGGGCCGGCGGCTCGCAGCGGTTGCCCCGCCTGGTTGGACTGGGTACGGCGTACAAGATGTTGTTCAGTGGCGAGATGGTTCGAGCCGACGAAGCACTGAGAATCGGCTTGGTCGACGAAGTCGTTCCCGCCGATCAGTTGACTGATCGCACCCGAGCACTCGCCGCGACGATCGCAAGCAAAAGTCCCGTAGCCCTGCAGCTCATCAAGGAAGCGGTGCGTGCCGCGGTACGGATGCCGTTGGACGAAGGATTGCGGCTCGAGACAACCTTGTTCGGCCTGGCCTTCTCCTCGGAAGACAAAGTCGAAGGCGTGAAGGCGTTCCTCGACAAACGGGAACCGAAGTTTACCGGTCGATGACCGACCCGGTTCTCGGCGTCAGCGATCTACACGTCCACATTCAACCCTGGCGTCAACTAAAGCCGGATGTGGCGGCAGCCATGCGGCGTGGCAAGGAAGACCATTGGGAATACCTCACGGCGCTCATGGACGACCCTTCCCTGCTCATACAGAAACTGGATGAGGCTGGTATTTGGCGAGTGGGTTTGGTGAACTACCCCAGTCCCGACCTGATGGGGTTCACCGACGAGACGAACGAGTTTGCCGCCCAGTATGCGTCGCACGATCCGGAGCGTTTGCTGCCGTACGGTGGCGTGCATCCACGCTTCACGAAAGATCCTGAGGGGCAAGTCGAGGAACTACTCAATTTGGGAATCCGGTGTTTGAAGATCCACCCCCCCCACCAGCTGTACCCGGCTAATGCCTATACCCAAGGTCTCGAGGCGCTCGGTCGCATCTACAAGCGATGCGAAGAACGCGGACTGCCCGTATTGATTCACACAGGGACGAGCATTTTCCCCGGCGCTCGATGCAAGTACGGGCGTCCGATGGAGATCGACGATGTGGCTTTGGACTTCCCCGATCTGACCATCATCATGGCGCACGGTGGTCGGCCGCTATGGATGGACGAAGCGTTCTTCTTACTGCGCCGGCATCGCAAGATGTACCTCGAGCTGTCCGGCATTCCTCCAAAGAAGCTGTTGGAGTATTTCCCACGTCTCGAGAGCATTCGTGACCGTGTGGTGTGGGGAACGGATTGGCCGAGTCCGGGGGTGAAGGATCTTCGAAACAACCTCGATCAGTTCCTCGAGCTGCCCCTTTCGGACGAGACCAAGGACCTGATCACCAAACACAACCCGCTCCACCTGTATCCACAGGCCTGATGACCCGCTTCGCGCTCGTCTTGGGGCCGCTCACATTTGTTGTCATGCTGCTGCTCCCGGCCCCGGCTTCTCTGGATCCTGAGGGCTGGCGCGTGGCCGCCCTTGCGAGTTGGATGGCAGTATGGTGGCTCAGCGCCGTGGTGCCCCTCGAGGCCACCGCGCTCCTGCCCATCGTGATCCTGCCGATCCTGGGCATTTCGCCGGTGGGCACGGTCACTGGCGCCTACGCCGATCCAATCATCTTTCTCTTCTTGGGTGGCTTCTTCATCGCTGCGACGCTCGAGCGGTGGAACCTTCACCGCCGCTTCGCCATCGCGACGGTTCGTGTCGTGGGCACTGATGCGCGACGCGTTTTGCTCGGGTTCATGCTGGCCTCTGCATTCGCCAGCATGTGGATTTCGAACACGGCGACGGCCGTCATGATGCTACCCATCGCCATGGCGGTTACCGGGGGAGCGCGTGGTGGTTTCTCGACCGCGTTGCTGCTAGGAATTGCCTACGCATGTTCGATCGGGGGGATCGCCACGCTGATCGGTACGCCGCCGAACGCGATACTCGCCGGAGCCGTTGGTAGGATCCTGAACCAAGAGATGGATTTCGGGTCGTGGCTGACGATTGGACTGCCCATCTCGATTCCAATGTTCATCCTGTGCTGGCTTTGGCTGATACGCCTGTTCAACGTCGGCGGCCCCATCGAGGGCCTCGATCGCTCGCTCGAGGCCGAGCACCAACAACTCGGGCGATTAAGCACTGGCGAACGGATGGTCCTCGGCGTCTTCGGCGCTACGGCCTTCGCTTGGGTAATGCGAGCACCCAAGACCATCGGCGACATGCGAATTCCCGGCCTGACCGATTGGGTACCCGGATTGTCCGACGCCGGAATCGCAATTGCCGCCTCATTGGTCCTCTTTGTGATTCCCACCCAACGAGACGGACGGAAGCGACTGCTCAACTGGGAGACGGCCCGGAAGGTCCCGTGGGGAATCCTGCTCCTCTTTGGAGGTGGATTAGCGCTCGCCGCAGCATTCGAGACCAGTGGGCTCACCGAGTGGGTGGGCTACCGCCTGCAGGGGCTCCAGGGTGTACCATTCCCTGTGGTAGTGGCGATTACCGCTGGCCTGTTCGTGCTGCTTACGGAGTTGACCAGCAACACAGCCACCGCGGCCCTAGGGATGCCACTCATGGCGGGGGTGGCTGATGGATTGGGACTCGCCGCTCTGCCGTTGATGGCCACGGCGGCACTCGCGGCTTCGATGGCGTTCATGTTGCCGGTGGCGACCCCGCCCAACGCGATCGTATTTGGGTCGGGCGCGGTACCGCCCCAGGCAATGGCCCGCGCCGGCGTGTGGCTCAATATCACTGCCATTGGTGTAGTGACGTTGGCAGTGTGGTTGCGCTTTGGGTAGACCTCGGGACGCGCCGCACTGCGAGGAAGGGTAGGATGAACGCAGATCGCATCATAATTACTGTTGGAGCCGTGTCGGCCATGGTGGCCGTCGGGGCTGGTGCATTCGGTGCCCACTTTCTCCGAGACCGCCTATCGGAAGATCTGGTGACGGTCTTTGAAACAGGAGCACGGTACCAGATGTATCACGCCTTAGCATTGGTGTTGGTGGGCGTGGTAATGAGTCGTGGAGCTGGAACCCCGGCCATCTGGGCCGGCTGGCTCTTTGTTGTTGGTTCGATCATGTTTTCCGGCAGTCTGTACGCCCTGGCAATCACGGGGGCCCGGTGGTGGGGCGCCATCACCCCCATCGGTGGTATATGCCTCATTCTGGGCTGGGCCCTGTTTGCATGGAGCATCTGGACGCCGGAAGCAACACGTTAAGGGGAAACCATTGAGAATCATGCGGTTAGGAACACTCACAAGCATCATGGCGACGGTCGCACTGGTCGCGTCGGCCTGTATTACGGAGCAGCGGGCGATCCTTTTCATCACGATCGATCCGCCACCCCCCCCCACGGTCGAGGACCCAGAATTCGATGTCGTTGGAGTGGTTGTGCGGTCGCCGCCGGATCCACAAGCGGTATTCACGGTGACGGCGATTACTACCAGCCCCGGCGGGGTCGATACCTCCATCGTCGTGACGGGATCGGCCGGAAATTTCTCGGTTCCTATCCCCATTGAGCGAGACACCCTCGGCATCGCCAACGACGTGGTAATTGTCGCCACCGACGACACCGAAGACGTGATCAGCCAACCCGTCGGCTTCACGATCCTCGGTATCAGGGAAGCACCACTCCTGCGCGGCCAGGGTAGTCAGCAGGCGAGGAACCGTTGATTCGCATGGTCCGGGCTGCCGCGTTGAGTGGAGTCATCCTGGTGTTCGCGGCCTGCGGCAGCACCGAACCAGGAACGGTCGTCCTAACCGTCGACGGGGTCGCTGAGGTTACTACCGACTCGATCATCCAGCTCACGGGAGCCCTGACCAGGAGCCCAGCTGCCAACACTCCGCTGTTCGTTACGATCAGTGGCGGCGGGGCCGCGGTCACGGACACAGCAAACGAACAAGGGCGCTTTGCCGCCGATGTGCTGTTGCGACTCAACCAAAGCAACACGCTGACCGTCACGCCCCAGGACGGTACGGGGGCCATGGGCCAACCCGCCACCGTCACGATTCTGCATGACGCAGCGGGCCCCATGGTCGTCATGATGACGCCTTCAGGCGATGGTCTCGGCACGACCGCCCCCACGGTGGAGGTACAGTTGAGTGAGCCGGTTCGAGTATCCGGCCCCGGAGCCGGGATGACGATCGCGTCCGGACCGTTCACCGTTCCGGGGACATCCGCACTCGCCTCGGACTCCGTAACGTTCACGTTCACTCCCACTCCGGGGACGGTGTTGCCGGAAAACTCGATCTTCTCCGCCGCTTTCCAGGGGGTGACCGACGCGGCAGGCAACGTTCCAGTCGTAGGAACGAACGCATGCTTCGTGACGCACCTGACCGTGCCGGCTATGAACCAGTTTCCGGACACGACCCTGTCGAACCAAGACGTCCTCGGGTTTTTTGCGCAGGGAGGGCCGCAACCCATATTCATCGATCCCGCGGACATCAATCAGGTACGCACGGGTATCCAGGACAGCGTCCTTACGGTAATCACGGGGTTCACAAACGATCGCAGTTTCGACGTGGCGGATTCCAATAACACGTTCTTGATGATCGACATCGACGTCGATCAGGATTCGACCACAGGAGCGCGGACCTTCCGAGATTCGTTGTACATCATCACTGGACTACCCACGCGCACGAGCGGGATAGGCGCCGACTACGGCGTGTTCGTAGACCACTTCTCCGATTTTGGCGACAGTTCCGTGGTTGCTCAATACTCCGGTAACTGGGACTCGAATGGACCCCAATTGAATGCGCTCGACACCTTCTGGCCGTCGTTTTGTGGACCGTTCATCGGCATACGCGTAGCGTTATCCCTGCTCGGAGGTGACGAGGGCAACATGAACGTGTCGGTGATGGCCTTGAACGTGGAGGGCACCAGCCTCGTGGCACCAATCATCGTCGATCTCGCGCCGGACAGTATGGCCTTCAATTTGAACTACGGGGGGCTCTTCACGCCGCCACTGCGCGCCGCCCCGCTTCGCAACGTCACGCGCCGTGTTGAATACAGGCGCCTCCTGCCCTACCTGATCCAGCGGTAGCCGGTGTCCGGAACGAGCCGCATGACGCCGACGGAGCGGCGCCTAGCGGCTCGCTTGCAGACACCGGCGGCAGTACAACGGTGGATCCGTTCCCTTCCTTACAATTTCGAAACTGATGGTGAAACGATGCGCACGTTCCGCGGCGTGGTCCGCGATCGAACGGCCCACTGCCTGGAAGCTGCGCTCTCGGCCGCCACCATCCTCGAACGCCACGGGTTCGACCCGCTCCTGTTGGATCTCGAATCGCGCGATGGGCTAGACCATGTCGTGTTCGCGTTTCGGTGCCAGTCCGGTTGGGGGGCCGTGGGAGGATCGAGGGACGTCGGGCTCTGGGGTCGTCGGCCCATGTTTCGGAATGTCGAGGCGCTGGCGCGTTCCTACTACGAGCCCTACATCGACCTCGAGGCGCGCATCACAGCCTTCGCGCTGGTCGATTTGCGGAAGCTCGGTCCCTACGACTGGCGCCTGTCAGACCGCAATGCATGGAAGGTCGAGCGGCTTCTTCTGGACGTGCCCCACAAGACCCTGCGGACGAGCTACCGTCGCTATATTCGGCTGCGTCGTCAGTATCGCAAATTCCTTGAAACACATGAGGCCCGTGACACACCGTTCAAACGGGGCTCCAACCGTTGGATGTGAGTAGATGAAGCAGATCGTGTATTGGAACGGCGATTACGTCGAGAAAGATACGGTGACCCTGTCGCCGGACGATCGGGGATTCCTCTTCGGTGACGGGGTCTACGAAGTCGTGCGCGCCTATGGTGGCAGGTACTTCCGCAGGGACGACCACCTCGAGCGAATGGTCACTGGCCTAGAAGCGCTCGAGATCGACGGCCCCACACTCCACGACCTCATCGAAATTTCTGAATCGTTGCTGGAACGGAATGGGCAACAGGACGCCGACGCGATCATTTATTGGCAGGTAACGCGTGGTGCCGCACCACGGACACATTGGTTTCCCGACCCACCCGTGCCGGCCAGCGTCTATGCCGTAACATCGCCGTTTGCACCCAAGGCCGATCCATCCGTCGGGATATCCGTAATTACTACACCCGATGTGCGTTGGGCCCGCTGCGACATCAAGACCGTCAATCTCCTGCCGAATTGCCTTGCCAATCAGCGGGCACGCGGCCTAGGTGCCAAGGAGGCCATCTTCGTACGCGACGGCATCGCGCTCGAGGGCACGGCAACCAGTTTCTTCGGTGTGTTTGGTGGCAAGGTCGTGACCGCACCCAAGAGCAACTACATCCTCTCCTCGATTACGCGTCAGAGCGTGATCGACATCGCCCTCCGCCATGAAATCCCGCTCGAGGAGAGGCCCATTCCATTCCACGATCTCGATGGTGCGGAAGAGCTGTTCCTTGCGGGCACGACGATGGAAGTGATGCCGATCGTTGGCGTGGATGGGACGACGGTCGGATCGGGATCTGTGGGTCCTATCACCCACCGTCTGCAACAGCTGTTCGGCCAAGAGACATCGCGCCGAGATTGACCGCGCTGCTTGCGTAACTCCAGCGGCCCGTGACACGTATGGTATCCTGAGATGAATCCACACACCGATCCATGCGCACGCTGCGGAAACGAGCTGGCGATACTGCAACACCCGCTGAAACGCCTTCGTTGGACACGGTATTGGCGGCGGGGTCTTATGAGCTTGTTCACCGGGCCCTTGAGATCGTGCCCGCAGTGCGGCGCCATATATGCGAATGATGGAACGTTGTTGGCGGAAGGCGCCGTTGCGACCGAGGTCGAGCAGAAACTCGATCAATACCGGAAGGACATGGCCTACCTCCGCGACAGTTTCGGCGGTGTGGTAATCGCTGCAGAGTTGGTGGCCGTGTGGCTGATCGCCGGACCGGGTCCGGCCATCGGGGTCCAGGTAGCTATCAGCGTGGCTGTGGGGGTTGGAGCGCTGTTTCCCTACATGTTCTTCGGTCGCAAAGCCAGGCTGGCTAAGAAAGACCTCAAGGAACTTACCGCGGCTCGCCGCTCCGGAGCGATTTCGCACCGGTCCGCTTAGGAGTCGCACAGATCTTGCTCCCATAGCCGGCAACGCACAGTTTCCGGTAGGCGGCCTGGATGACCCCAACCTGTTGTGTCGGGCTGACTTGACTAGCAGTCAGCGCGGGCGCAACTTGGGTCTTACGCAGGCCCCTACCTCACTAACTGGCGTCCTACTCGAGCAAGGTCGGATTCATGGACTGCGCCAATTGTGCGACACCCATCCCAACGGATGCGAAGTTCTGCCAGAATTGCGGTTCTCAAGTCTCCGATGCGGAGGGTCAAGCCCGAGTCTCCGCCAGTATGGACGCAAAATCCTTCGCGCATATGGAAAAGATGTTGCGCGAAGAAACCGAAGGTGAGTTCGAGATCGATGGGCTCCTGGGCCGCGGTGGCATGGCCGTGGTATACCTCGCCCGCGAAATCCACCTCGATCGAAAGGTCGCGATCAAGGTTCTTCCGCCTGAACTGACGTTCGGTCACGGCGTCGAGAGATTCAAACGCGAAGCCAAGACTGCGGCGGCGCTCGACCATCCCAACATCATCCCGATCTACCGCATCGCATCCGAGGGTAAGTTGTTTTGGTATGCAATGAAGTACCTCGAGGGGCGATCGATGGACGAGGATCTCCGCGACCGTGGACGTATTCCACTCGACGAAACGATCGTGCTTTTGGATCAGGTCGCGACGGCGCTCGACTACGCGCATGAGCACTCCGTCATCCATCGCGACATCAAGCCGGCCAACATCATGCTCGACTCGCATGACCGCGTCATCGTGACCGACTTCGGGATCGCCAAGGCCCTTACAGAGCAGACACTCACCGCGTCGGGTTCCGTGGTCGGCACGCCGTACTACATGTCTCCAGAACAAGGCATGGGTAAACCGGTGACGGGCGCCGCCGACCAGTACTCGGTCGCCGTAATGGCGTATCGCATGCTCTCAGGCCAGGTGCCCTTCGAGGGCGATTCCGCTATCGACATTCTGCACAAGCATTGCATGATCGCGCCGCCCCCACTCGAGGTGATCCAATCGGGCTTTCCGAGGCATGTGTACAAGGCGGTCCACAAGGCCTTGGAGAAGAAGGCCGAAAACCGCTTCGACTCCGTGCGTGCGTTCGTGCAGAGTTTGAAAGCGCCCACGCCCGAGACCGATTCGTACCCAGACATCTCTGTGGCGCCACTCGAGGAATCGTCGGACGAGGTGGCGACCGTCGTCATGCCCTCGCAACAGGCGATACCGCCGCAGATTGCAGCCGAGGTATCGGCCGAAGCAGCGACCCAAATCACACCACCTAGCGGTTCGTTGTCCAAAGCTGCGTCCGGCCCAATACCTACCGCGCGTACCATGGTGGGAACGCCATCGGAGGAATCCAACGGCAAAGGGAAATTGATTGGCATGGGGATCGGCGCGGTGATCGTTGTTGTCGCCATCGTGGGAATCGTCATGGCTACCGGCGGTGGTGAACCACAGGCCGCGGTACAAACGGCGGCGCAACCTCCGGTACAACAGGATCCAGTGCAACCCCCGGTGCAGCCACAGGTCGTGCAACCGACGACGGGTCGTCTCCTCATCAATGCCGCCCCTTCAGCTGCGATCATCACGTTGGACGGGGAATCCATCGATCGTAATGTGGAACTCGAGGCCGGTGACTACCAGCTGCTTATTCGTCTGAGTGGTTTCGAGGACATGCGGGAAACGGTGACCGTTTTGGCCGATGAAACCGTCCGTGTCGAGTGGTTGGCACCCAGAGTGGTCCAGGCCGCGCCAGTTCAGCAGCCACCGCGCCAAACGCCCCGACAGCAGCCCCGTCCCCCCCAGCAACCGGCGTCGACCAATGGTGAGTTGCGGCTCCGGCTGCGCCCCCCCGGCGTGCTTTCAATCGACGGCACCGAGATCGGCGAGTACAACAGCTACCGCGATAGTCTTCCGGCGGGGCAGCATTTGATTCAGGTTCGCAGAGATGGCTACGCGCCAGTGGATACATCTATCACGATCATTGCAGGTGAACGCCTACTCCTTGGCATCAATCTTCGAGAGAACCAACAGTGAGTGAGCTCGTCCATGCATAGGATATTCCTCAGAGCTGTTTCGACCGCCTCGATCCTTTTGGTCGGCGGTGCATTCTTGGCACCCGTCCAAGCGCAGGATGGCCCAACCCTGATCCGTCAGGGCATTCGAGCGTTCGAAGATGATTTCGACACGCCCCGCGCAATCACCCTGCTCCGGCGAGGTGTGAACCCGGCGGCCGGTCCGCAGGACTCCTTGTGGGCTGCCGGCGTACAGTTGCTCGCGCAGTTCTTGTTTGACGAAGGCGACGACGCCGAGTCGAGTATGTGGACGCGATGGGCCATCCGCATTATGCCCGACATGGAGATCGATCGCATCAATCTCGTGAGCGAGGTGATTCAGTCGTTCGAAACGGCTCGGGAGCAGGCTGCGCCTGGACCGGGCGACGCATTTACCGGGACCACATGGGATTGGCCTTCCGGAGACCTGACCGGGGCCACCGGCCGCGTTCGGGTCCGTTCAAATACGGTGCAGACAGGCCTTCAGGTGCTGGCGGTTGGTCGCGGGGTGGTACCGGCGGCGCAGGGAATGTCCCTTCCGGCGGGAACGTACGAATTCCGGGCGACCGCTACGGGGTACGCCGACGCGGCTGTCACCCGAGAAGTGCTCCCAGGCGTCTCTACCAACCTCGCGTTCGATTTGCAGCCCATCGCGGTTGCCGCTCTCGATCCGGCCCTGTTGGCAACGGCGGTGGAAGCGGCCGCGTTCGCACAACTCACTCGCCTCACGATCGATCGCTTCGGTACAGCACCAACCTGTGCCACTGGGGTCCTGGTTGGTGCGAACGGACTCGTCTTGACCACCTACCATGCCATCAGAGGCAGCGATAACATCTCAGCCCGTCTTGCGAGTGGGCGAACGATTTCCAGTGGCATTCTCGTGGCGGCCTACGACGTCGACGCAAACTTCGCCGTCATCAAACTCCCAGTCACCCAAGGTGATTCGATAGAACTCGGTGCCGACGTGTCACAGGGCGATTACACGTTTGCACTGGCATATCCGGGATGTGGCAACAGCCCGCAAACGGAAGTGACCCAGGTCGCCTCTGGTGGCGATGCCATTCGATTGCAAGATTCCCTGATCACTGCAGTACAGGGAGGCCCAATCATCGATCAAGCGGGCGCGGTCGTAGGATTGACCGTGGCCGGGTCCCAAGCCATCGCCATCGACCAGGCCAACTCCACTATCGCCAATGCGCGGCGCAATGTGTCGTCCAACTCGATGCTATCGGCGGGTGAAGTCGCACGAGACGAGAACCACATCTTCGGTACCGCCCAGTTGTCCTCGACCGTCTCGGGGGCGACCATAACGGTCATCCCGCTCGAGGATCACCAGTGGCCCGAACTCCGGACTACCCAGAGCCTTCCAATGACATTCGCTGGTCCCTTGGGCGACTACACTGCCGAGATCCGGTCACAAGGCCAGGTCATTTCCACCGATCGGTTCACGATCAATCCCGGCTCCGACGTGCGGGTGGGACTGGGGGTGGCGGTACTCGCCGACGCTAGTCCGCCCAGCACACCTGGTGGTGGGGGGGGCGGTGGAGTCCCCCTTCCCCTGATCCTCGCGGGCGTAGCTGGTGTCGCGGCGGGGGCGCTGCTGCTGCTCGGTGGGGGGGGTGGTGACACTGGCGGGGGTGGCGGCGGCGGCGGCGGGACGTCTGGGCCTGGCGGCATTCGCATTTCACTTCCGAATCCATAGACCTATGCATAAACGCACTCTTATCTCGTTTTCGCTCGCACTGGCCATGCTCGTCGTGGCATGCGATGAACCTGTTGGGCC
>JBDHLU010000116.1:0-11518 GCA_039656555.1 Gemmatimonadota bacterium
CCCACAAACAATCGCGGATTTTCAGAGTCGCCCGGCAAGTGCCGTCCTTTCGCCCGACGGCGCGCGGGTCGCATACGAAGTCATGTCGGCCCGCTGGGCAAACACGACCCACGTCGTGATCTACGAATTGTCGTCGAGCGAGTACAGGTACATCGCGGAAGAAAAGCAGCTTGGGGTCCCCAGTGATTTCAGCGTATGCTGGGCCTCAGACGGCCGGAGGATCGCACACGAACGTGCCTACGCCAGGAGTACGGGCACAAAGGATTACGTTTCACGAGAAATCGTGGTGCGCGACGGTGAGCACGAAAAGGTGGTGTTCGAAGAAATCATCGACCGGCCCATGATGGACCTCAAGGCGAACCGCCCGCCCAAATGCCAATGGATCGGCGACCGGTACCTTTTGGTGTGGGCCGATGACGCCTACCGCATCATCGATACGGAAGACAACGAGATCTTCGCCGTCAACGCAGGCCGACGCGTTTTAGGAGCGATGGTGTTTAGTGGGCGCCCCTAACAGCCCTGCCCGGCCCAACACCTTGGGCTAACGCGCCTTCATCCACTACCAGCACCCCTCCCACCAACACGTACGCAAACCCCTCCGATGGGATCGTGCCATTGGTATAGGTTGACCGATCGATCACTGTGGCGGGGTCGAAGACAGTGATGTCTGCATCGGCACCCTCTTGCACACGCCCCTTGCGGGCCATGTTTGGAACGCGAGCTTCTAGTCGGCGCGCCGGAGCAATGGTCATGCGTCGCAGCGCATCCATGAGGTCGACAACACCTTCTTCGCGAACGTACTTGCCGAGCACTCGGGCGTAGGTTCCCGCGCTCCTCGGATGGCCCTGCCCATTTCGAACGACGGACCCATCACTCGCGATCATGGTGAGTGGGCTCGTGATGGCAATCCGCGTCATCTCTTCGGTCCGGCTGTGGATGATCACGCTTCCCCCTTGGGCGCGATACTTCCCGAATGTTGCCCGAGTTAGGCGTTCACCGGTCGCGACCCACTGATAGATCTGGAATCGCTCGTCCGTATACGATTCCCAATCATCGAAGAGGGCGGATTCGATTCGCGTGTTCCCAGCACCGTAGGGATAGGCCTCGGTGGTCACGTCCTGCCCACTCGACCGGGCTCGATCGATGAACGCTAGAAACTCGACGATTTGCGCGTCTCCGCTGGAATTGGCATGCACCACATGCAAGGAAGCGTTCGTATTGGATGCGCTCGTGACGACCTCACGAAGTCCGCGCAAGCCGCCTCTAACATGGATGAAGGATGTAGCATCCTGACTCGCCGCTACGCGCAGCATCGACTCGAACTCCTCTGTAGTCGTTGCCGGCGTGTAGGCCAAACCAAAACCTACGCCGACGGCGCCCTGGGCCAGGCCCTCCTCGATTCGGCGTTCCATCTCGGCGACGTCGGCGGGGGTAGCGGCTGCGGAGCCTCCGGGCCCACTGGGGAGAAAGGCTCCTTCGTCTTCCATCACGATCATCCGCACCGGGATGTGCCCAATGCTCACTCCATAGTTGATGATCTGCCCGCCTTCACGTTCCGCATACCAACCGTCGATATCGCCGGTCCCGACTTCCAACTCGAGTCCCGTCGTGACGCCGTCGAGGGCCTTGAGGCGGTATGACTCTTCGTTTTGACCGTGCTGGTGCAGATCGATGAACCCAGGAGCAACGACAAGTCCGGATGCGTCGATCGTACGACGGCCCGTGATAGGCTCACTGGTGACTATGGCGATCCGGCCATCCTTGATCCCGACGTTCTGCACCTCATCGAGACCGGATGCCGGATCCATGACTCGGCCGTTAGAGATCACGACATCGTAACCGCCGCCACACCCAAGGCAGGCTAGCAGAAGTCCAACAGTTAGCAACCGACGTGACATGCTACTCCTCCTGAAATCGATGGGCCAACCACAACATGCCGAGATCCCCGCTTATCGAAGAGGCATTCATCTTCCCCTCTTCCCACCTTCGCGCCTTTCCTCTTTGCCATCCTGCCCCGTGGAGGGATAGTTGAACCGCAGGTTGGGATAGGGTGGTGGTGGCGGAACGAGCCTCGGATCCATTTCGATCTTCTGCTCCAAATACTGAATCGCTGCCTCGAGTTGGGCGTCCCGCCCGTTGAACGTTTCGTGAGGCAGGTTGTCAACCACGATGTCTGGGTCGACACCCCACTGCTCGATCAACCACTCGCCTTCCGCCCCATACACACCGGACATCGGTGCGCGGGCCAGTCCACCGTCGCTCAGCCGATTCACCGAACTCAGCCAGATCTCTCCGCCCCATGTGCGGGCACCGATCACCTCGCCCAACCCGAGACGCCGGAACCCCTCTGCAAAAGCTTCCCCATCCGACGCGGTGTTTTGGTCTACCAAGACCACCATGTGGCCCCGGAACGCGTACTGCATATTCCAAGTCGGCTCACCAGCACGGCCTTTCCAGTACATCCACGCCCGCCGCATCAACTTTTCGAGAATGAAGCTGTCGATGTTCCCACCATTGTTGTCGCGGACATCGATGATCAAGCCTTGCCGATTGAACACGGGATAGAATTGTCGGTACCATGCGTTGACGTCATTGGATCCCATGGCCGCCAAATACACGTAACCGATCTTGCCATCACTCGCCTCATCGACCTCGCGACGGCGCGAGTACACCCAATCCGCGTACCGCAAACCGAACTCGTTGGTCGCCGGCACGACTACAACGTCTCTCTCCGGTTCTCCGGGAGACCGCACACGGAGCAACACCTGCTTGCCGGCCTGGTTGCGAATCAACGCACCGATGGCAGCGACGCTCAACGTGCTCACTCCATTCACCATCTCGATCACATCGCCGTTGCGGATGTCGAGATCCGGGTCTGCCAAGGGTGACATCTCATCGGGGTAATCAGGGTCTGTCTGGTAGATGTAGTCGATGCGATACCCACCGGCCGATAGGTCGCGGAAGAGGCGAGCGCCCAATGTGGGCACCGATACATCGTCGTTTCCACGCCGCAGATCTCCACCCCGCACACTGGTGTGGAGCGCGGACAGTTCTCCAACGATCCGCCCGATCAAGTCCGACAACTCGTCGCGGGTGGTCACCCGGTCGACCAAGGGCAAGTACTTCTGCAACGTGCCGTCCCAATCTGCTCCATGCATGTTGGGGTCGTAGAAGTAATCTCGTTCCAAGCGCCAAGCATCGACGAAGATCTGACGCCAGTCATCACGGACGTTGATGGGAAACGTCCACCCACTCAAGTCGATGCGACTATCAGAGAGGCTTCCCACCTTGGCAGCGCGGGCATCGATGACATGGAGAGCGTCGCCACGCCGGACGAGGAGTTTTTTTCCATTGGCGGACATCTCGAATGACCTGACGCCTTCTGCTACCGTCACCGGATCGTGGTCGTCACGTTCGATCTTCACCGCCATGAGATCAGTGCTCGCCCCACTGCCCGATCCCCGTGACAGGTAGAACAGCACATCCTCATTTACCCACAGCGATGCGTAGTTCCCTGCCGGTACGGGCACGCGTTTCACTCGGCGTTCGATAGCCGCGATATCGACGCGCATTACAGCATCTTCGGCTTCCTCCTCTGCGGCTACGTCCGCCATCAACTCGTCGGCTGGTTTGAATGGTGACGGCATTCCGGCCTGCATGGCAACGGAATAGATCTCGAGTGTGCGGTCGAAATAGGGCTCAGGTTGACGCGAACCCCACGGGCTCCCCACCGACGTCTGCAGGTTGCGGTCGGAAAGGAAGTACAAGAACTCGCCCTTTGGATCCCAGGCAACGGACAAACTGTTCACACGATCGCTGGTTATCGCGATCGCCGATCCACTCTCCGTATCGTGGAGCATGATCTGGAGGAACGTGTTCGGGGCGCGCTGGACATACGCCAGCCACCTGCTGTCCGGCGACCAGACGAAGCCCGCAATGCCCTCCTGATATTCGGAGATCCTCGTCTGGCCTCCGCTCTCGACATCGAGGATCCAGAGGTTTTGATCGTTGTCGTCGTAGGCGATGCGACGGCCATCCGGTGACGGCACCCCGGCGAATCGCAGAACCGCACCGTCGGCGGTCAACCGCTGATCCTCACCCACGCCGCTCGCAGGAATCGTTACGAACTCGAGTTCTCCAGTTTCGTCCGATAACCCAATAAGCCGATCGCCGTCGGGCATGAAGCCAACATCCCGGAACCGGACACTATCCTTTCGCGATGCCTGCACGAGACGACCAGAGCCCACGGGCACCACGAACACTCGCCCTCGAGCGGTCAGGACGATGCTCTTGCCCTCAGGGTGAATGTGGGCTGAAGTGAGGTACTGCATGGGATTGGTCACCCACTTTTCGCGCAGCTGATCGAGATCCGAAGCGAGCGAAATTGGAATGCGGGTGGTCGCATCGGAATTCACATCCAACAACCACAGGTCGGCACCGAGTTGATATACAATCCGCCCGTCCGAGAGTGATGGGTTCTTGACATCCCAACCACTGTGGCGCGTATGCTGGCGCAGGTCGGCCCCACCTTCGCCCATGGACCAGACGTTCATGGTGCCGTCCCGATCGGTGACGAAGTACACTCGGCCGTTCCACCACATAGGGGAATGGCTCTCGCCGACATAGTCTCCCGTCAGTTCGACAGCCTCGTCGGACCCATCCACGAACCTCCACACGTCGCGCGCGGTACCGCCGGTGTACCGCTTGGTCACGTTGTTGTGGAACGCCGGCCGCACAAAGTACAACGTACTTCCGGTAGCGTCGTACGAAGCTTCGCTCGCGGTTGCCAGCGGTATCACCGAGCGCATCCCGTCAGCGAGATCGATCTTGACCAGTTGCGGCTTCGGCAGACCTGCGTAATGGCGCGTCGTGTAGACCAGTTCACCGGCTGGTGTCCACGTCGTCGCAACAGACGCGTCACCTTCGTAGGTCCGGCGTACGGGAGAGCCGCCCCCTATCGGCATCGTATACAATTCAGCTGGGCCTTCGTACCGGGCGGTGAACGCCAACGTGAACCCATCGGGAGAAATCGTCGGATTGGTTTCTTCGGCTGGGTGCGTGGTCAGCCGCCGAGCCAAGCCACCGGATACCGAAATGACCCAGAGGTCGCCCTCAGCCGCAAACACGAGTCGGCTGCCGTGGAGAGCCGGATATCGGTAGAAGCCCAATGCCCCTTCTTGCTGGGCGACGAGAGGTGTTGCAAGGAAAAAACACGAGAATACGAGAACGCGATACATGGAAAACCTCAAGTTGGTCGATGTGCTAAGATGCGTCCGAAGCGGAGTGGTGGCGAGGGTCGGCCCTCTTGAGAAAGGTCGCCCTATCATGCATATACCATCTCGTCATGCCCAAAGTCTCGATACACCAATGACCAGCGCCAAGACGGTCGATCAACCCTTGAGCCCCGCTGAGGCCGCACGGCGGAAGGCGAGTCAGCCGGGGTGGCTGGCAAAACTCCTGTGGCCCGTCACGTCCTACCTCCTCACGAACATCACGGTTGGGTTCTTCTGGATCTTCTTTTTCGTTTTGAACCGGACGACCGTGATCGGCAAGAAGAACGTGGGGGATGAGCTCAACACGCTGTTGGTGGCGAACCATCAAACGTTGATCGATAGCCTTCTCATAGGGTTGGTGGCGTACTATCCGAAGTCATGGATCAAGCCACGATTTTTGCCCTGGAACCCTGCCGCCGTAGAAAACTTCTACCGGACGCCGATCCTCCGGTGGCTCGCATACAACCTTCGCTGCATCCCGGTACAAGAGGGGCGCCGCGACGCCAAAGCACTGCGAGATATGACCGAGCGGCTCCCGTCGGGCGTCATGATATTGTTCCCAGCCGGAACGCGCGCACGTAAGGGCGGCGTCACCAACGGTCGTCCCGGCGCCGGGGTTGTTGCGCTCCGCACCAAGGCACGTGTCATCCCCGTAGCCGTCGAAGGCATGCAGCACGTGCTTCCGATTGGAAAGACCATCCCGCGGATCGGGAAACGCATCTACATATCATACGGAAAACCCGTGGAGTTAGACGATCTCTTCGATCAAGAACGAACACGGGATACGGCACAACAAGTAGTCGATCGGGTGATGGAGCAGATCCGCGCGCAACACGCGGAATTAGTGGCCCGCTAACCGCCCGAGCTTTCCATACAACTAACTGGAAGTCCCGTGGGATGACCGCCGAGCCCACATTGCCGGTCCCACCGATCACCAATGTCGTCATTCTTTACCCCCTCTCCTGATTATCGAACCATCGATTTCAATAGAGCCAATTCCGGAACGCGAGCAACAGCTTCTCGATGTCGGTCAAGGCTGCCCGTTCCGCGAGCACCTCCCGGAGCAATGCAGGATCGTCCGTCATGATATTGTCCACGCCGAGTTCGATCATACGTAGCATCCCCGCACGGTCGTTGACGGTCCACACGTGCACCTGCTTCCCGTCACGCTGTGCAGCTCGTACGAACCGACGAGTCGCCATCGCTGTGCTGACGGCGAGGAAGTCGACATCTAGTACCGTGATATCGGTAATCGTGGACGCGGCGATGAACCCGATCTCGATTTCCGATGCCAGCTTCCGCACCTCCAACAACGCTCGGTAGTCAAGGGACGACACGACCGCGCCTGCTCCAATCTGTTCTCCGACGAGAATGTCCACGACCCGCTTGGTGAGCGCGACATCATGCCCGTTGAATTTGAGTTCTACGTTGAGCACGATCCGGTCTCGTGCGATACGCATGACATCCTCGAGCGTTGGAATCGGTTCCCCGGCAAACTCGGGCCCGAACCAACTGCCTGCGTCCACCTCCATGAACTCCGCGAGAGTCAATTCCCAGACACCGCGGGCATCGCTCGCGAGTCGGCGTAGGTCGACATCATGGATAAGCACGATGGCACCGTCGCTCGTTTCCTGCACATCGATCTCAGCAACACCGGCGTCGTCTTCGATTGCCGCGCGAATGGCACTCAGCGTGTTCTCGGGAGCTCGGCCGGAGCTTCCGCGATGGGCCGTGACCACAACGACGCGATCGGCGCGAACCTCACCTATGGCACCGATGGCGCCGACGATAGACACGACAACCGCTACGAGAACACCCACGACGATGACTTGCCGCCGCCGTTTTCGAAGGCCGAACGATGGTGGCTCATACGATTCCATGACATCGCGGGCAGACGGCACGAGGCGAAAGTAGAGGCCCGCGGCACTGGCGTTGAACCCTACAGTCACGATCACAGCGGCTAGGAGGAGTGCCACGCCGAAAGACACCACCAGCAACGCCGATATGAGCACCACGAACGCGTACCGCTCGCCCATCGCGAGCATGGCCTGCTCTCCGGTGGCGCGAAGGAGCGCCGATATCCCAGCAGGAATGCCTACGGATACAAGCGTCCAGAACACGACGACGCTCAAAACCAGTCCCCAACACTTGGCAACGAGCGTTCGACTTTCCTTCAAGGCTTTTCTCGCCGACAGGCGTCCGAACACGGCCGCCGGAATCGCCAAGGTCCATCGGACGTAGTATCGCGCAAACACGAATGCCGTGATCAGCGCAACGGGTGCCACAATGCTCAGCGCAACATAAAGTTGCACCGGGCGTTTGCTCACGATGTAATAGAGGTCGAACTGCGAGAGCAGCATCTCGTACGCAGCCAGTGCCACGACCAGAAGCGGTGTCACGCCAATCACGATGACCAAAGTTAGAAGCGTGGCCAACCAGGTGAGTCGAGGCGCGTCTTTCATCAAGAGCCAGAGCGCCTCTATTGCACCGATCCGTTTTCCCACAAGAGCACCACCCGCAATCCACACTTGGCCCACACTTTCGGCGAGTGCGATCCACAGCGTGATGACGAGCCACGCAATCGCGGCGCTCATCCCCAGTGGTGACAACAGGAACTGTGCAATATCAGTATTACTGACCGCGAGCCGGCCCGAAGCCGCTACGGCACGAGACACGATCCAGGAAGAGAGCGGCAGCAACGCAACGGCAGCCACGGCCTTGAGAACAAGATCGAACCCTACATGCGACCACCATGCCAGACGCACGGACCGGCGCACGTCGCCGCCGAGCGCGAAGAACGAAACGTCAGCCATGTGGGTGAGTTAGCCTCAGCTCGCCCCCCTCGGCGCTGGCCGATCCATGATCACTGGGACACCGGCCTGGTTCAGCAACCGGTTCAGTTCAGCCAGGTCGTTGTCGCGAATGTCTTGCATTCGCGCGAGATAATCGCCCAGTAGTCCCTGAAGACGATCACGCGCTTCCACCTGCTGCACTGTGGGCGCGAAGTCTGAACTCCCGACATACCCTGCTAGGCTCGTGAGCTTCGCATAGAGCTGCCGCGGCCACCGGAGGCGATCCTGCCCGGCCATCCCACCCGACATCCGAGGGTCCGTGAGCAACATCTCGAGATCTATTAGTTTCGCATCCAATGAGTCCCCAGCCTCCAGGATCGGGCCGGTTCCCTCCATCGTTTGGATGCGTTCGTTAAGCGCATATACCTGGGAGCGAATAGACTCGATTTCGTCGATGAGATCGACCGTCGCATTTGCGTCGTCTCGAAGTTCGAGTACGATCGACGTGTTCTCGCTAATGTTGGCGAGCGAAGCCTCGGAATTGGGATCCTTCAGCACGGTGAGTGGCTGGGTGTAGGTTTGATCGTCGATGCGCAAGCGCACGGTGTACTGCCCCGGCGGGGCGAGTGGCCTCACTCGGCCCGTCTCGCCGGCACTCCGCCACCCATCATCTCCGATGGGCACGTGCGAGTGCTCGACCACTTTCGTGCGCATCTTCGGGGTCTCTGATGGTGCGTATCTGAGGTCCCAGTACGTGCGATGCAGACCCTCGTCCTGACTCCCATCGAGATTGCGCACGATCGAACCATCGGCGTCGAGTATGTCCAACGTGACACGTGCTGATATTTCCTCGCGCAGGTAGTAATGAATGGAAGACCCATACTGTGGATTGCGTCCAGCCGCTGGATCACCCGGTTGACTCACGGACGACTCTACATTTCGGAATCGGTACGCATCCCGTGGCTGGAACAGATAGACATCGGACGTCAAGATATTATCGGTCATTTGTTGGATCGGCGTGATGTCGTCCATGATCCAGAAACCACGTCCATACGTTGCAACGACGAGATCGTTGAAATGGGGCTGAATCACCAGGTCGTGCACCGGAGCGTGCGGGAGATTACTCTGCAACCGCACCCAGCGCCCGCCGTCATCAAACGAGACATAGATCGAATTCTCGGTTCCGGCATAGAGCAACCCTGGGCGCGTCGGGTCCTCCCGCACTACGTGTGCGTAGCTGAGCATATCGTGCTGGATGTTCGCACTGATCGATTCCCAATGCCGACCATAGTCCGTCGTCTTGTAGATGTACGGGTCCGTGTTCCCGATCTGGTGGAAGTCCACCGTGAGATAGGCCGTACCGGCATTGAATCGTGACGGCTCGATGTTGCTTACCGTTCCCCACGGCGGCAGATCGGGAATGTTGTCGGTCACGTCCACCCAATTGATCCCGTTGTCCTGCGTCACATGCACTAGGCCATCATTTGAGCCTGTCCAGATTACGCCTTGCTCGATCGGCGATTCGGCTATGGCAAACAGCACCGCCGCATACGTGGGGCCGGCATCATCGACTGTGAGACCGCCAGTTTTCTGTTGTTTGCTCTTGTCGTTGGTCGTGAGGTCTGGACTCAACTCGCTCCAACTGTGGCCGCCATCCGTGGTTACGTGCACGTGCTGACTGCCTACATACACGCGGTTGTTGTCGTGCGGTGAGATGGCAATCGGAAAGGTCCACTGGAACCGATACCTGAGGTCGGCGGCCGGCCACGCCTCCGGATTGTCCGGCAGCACCATGACGTTCTGTGCGTGCCCAGTGCGCACATCGTACCGATCGAGTATTCCCTCGTAGCAACCTGACCACACGATGGCATTGTTGGTCGTATCCGGCACCGAATACCCGGATTCGCACCCGCCGACACCGTGCCAAGCCCCGATCGGGATCGACCCACCGGTCAGGCTGTTGCTGGGGCCACGATGCGATGCGCCATCCTGTCGGTTGCCGTACACGAAGTAGGGCACGGCATTGTCCGTGCGCACATGATACACCTGCGCAATCGGGAGCCGCGGACGCATCCAACTCCGGCCGCGCGTCGTAGAGATGCTAACCCCACCGTCATGCCCAACGATCATCCGATCGGGCAACAACGGATCGATCCACATGTCGTGATTGTCACCGCCTGCCCCACCCCGACTGATCGAGACACCGCCATCCAACGAGAGCGTATGTGCCGTAGAGAGGAAATGAATCTCATTGTAATCGTCTGGTGCGACCATGGCGCGGGTGTAATAGAGCGGGCGTTGTGCGAGCGTATGATCGGCGTTCACCATGCTCCACGATGCTCCACCATCGTCCGACCGCCACAGCACACCGTCGTGGTCATCCAGCGGGGCGTAGTCACGGTTAGTGTTCGTCTCGATGAGGGCGTAGACACGGTCGGAGTTGTCGGGAGACATCGTGAGGCCGATCTTGCCGAGTGGCCCAGAGGGGAGGCCGTTCCCCTCGAGCCGCTCCCAGGTGTCGCCGCCGTCTTTCGACATGAACAACCCCGAGCCCGGCCCTCCACTTTCGCGGCCCCAGGTCCACATGAGCATCTGCCACATGCCCGCGAACAGAATCTCCGGGTTGTTCGGGTCCATTATCACGTCGATCGCGCCGGTGTTTTCGTCGACGAACAACACACGCTCCCAGGTTTTGCCACCGTCGGTGGTGCGGTACACGCCACGATCTTGTTGCGGACCGTAGAGGTGACCCGTAGCAGCCGCAAACACGATGTCGGGATCGTTCGGGTGGATGACCACGCGACCGATGCGACCCGTGTTCTCCAAACCCATATGACGCCACGATCGCCCACCGTCGGTCGTCTTATAGATTCCGTTACCAATGGAGACGTTGCTGCGAATGAACGTCTCGCCGGTTCCGGCCCACACCACGTTGGGATTGACTGGATCGACCGCGAGCGACCCGATCGACTGCGCGGGTTGATCGTCGAAGATCGGATCCCAACTCACGCCACCATCGACCGACTTCCAGACACCGCCCGACGCCGCACCGATGTAGTAGATGTTCGCATTCCCCGGCACGCCCGTCACGGCACTCACCCGGTTGCCTACCGGACCGATGTACCGGTAGGTGAGTTGTGAGAAGAGATTCGAATCGATTTCTTGCGCCGAAATCGAGGAGCTGGTCAGGGCGAAGAGGGCGACGGCTACAAATCTCATGTATGGTCTCATCTTTATGGGTGCAGGGTGCAGGGTGCAGGATGCAGGATGCAGGATGCAGGGTTCAGGGTGCTGTTGAGGCTAAAGATGACCTCTCCCCACCCACTTGCGCGAGCCTATCGCCTAAGAGTGTCGGATGGGCACGGTGCCCGCGTCGGTTCGTAGAACAGATGAGTACCGGCGACTCTTCCCGTCTTCCCGCCTACCCGCCTGTTTCGATCGGCCCAACCCGTC
>JBDHLU010000117.1:0-11461 GCA_039656555.1 Gemmatimonadota bacterium
CCACCGTAACGCCGCTCTCAGCGCGGACCAGCCTTCCCAAGTTCCATACCCACTGAGCGCTATTCATTAGTAACGGGTACTAACACAACTCAAGGATCTCACCCAAACCCGCGTCCATAAACTCTTCATCAGTAGGTTCACGCGTCGATTCCCCTGCGGCGCATTTCGCTAACAACCTTCGCGTCAACAACTTCGCGTTTTCGACGGTCGCTCCTCGGAGCGGCCGTTCGCCGTTTGGGACCCCAATTGGCAACCCAAACTCCGCGTACCTCGCGCTTCCTCGCCGCAACTCACATCTTCTAGACCCATGACCGAGATTGTCTCCCGGCTCTCGACCGCGCTCGCCGGGGGCGGCCGCTCAAGAGACTCCAGAAGCATCTCATTGTCCTTCGATGAAGGCTTGGCAAAAGATGAGCCACATAACGAGAAGAGACTTTATCAATGGAACATTGATGGCGGCTGGAGCCTCAATGCTTCCCTATGGATGTACAAGCGATGCTGTCTTGGACACACTCGATCCGTTGTATTACCCACCATCACTCACTGGACTTAGGGGCAGCCACCCAGGATCAAACACACACGCGCACGCAAGAGCGTGGACGAACCAATCAGATTGGGGACCAACCACCGAATTAAACGGAATCTATGACTTGGTTGTTGTTGGCGGAGGGATCAGCGGACTCGCTGCTGCATATTTCTATCAACAAGAGCACGGAAGGGACAAAAGGGTACTGATCCTCGACAATCATGATGACTTTGGGGGACACGCCAAACGGAATGAACATACGATTGATGGCCAATTGCGAGTGGGCTATGGGGGTTCACAAGCCATAGTAGAACCCAAACACGGAAGTGAGGCCGTACAGGCTCTGCTAAAGGACATTGGCGTAGACGTAGAGCGCTTTAATACGGCCTATGACAGGGACTTCTACAAAAGACACAATCTCGGTGCGGTTACCTACTTCAACAAAGAGATTTTTGGGGAGGATAAAGTAGTCCAACATCCTTATTGCAATTATCCCAACTACGTAGAAGGGATAATAATGGATGGCAAGCTGTCCAACGAAGAAGCTGCGCAGCAAGCTCCACTTAGCGAGAAGGGCAAGGAACAGCTACTCCGAGTACTGAATGGCGGACTACACGAGATAGATGTTCCCGAAGAGGAATTGGCCAACTATATCCGTTCCCAATCCTACTTCGATTATTTAAGAGACACCTTGGGCGTTGATGACCCCGGGGTATTGAGGATGGCCAGGCATTCCGGCCTAGACTGGGCAAGCTCTGGTACAGACGTGATGAGCATAGCATCGGCCAAGAGCTGCGGAGCTTTGGGGTTTGCTCCTAAGGCGGTATACGATGAAGAGACTCCGTACATCTATCATTTTCCAGACGGCAATGCTGGCGTGGCGCGTGCGTTGGTGAAGAAGATGATTCCTGATGTAGGTGAAGGAAACAACGCCGAAGAGCTTGTATTGGCCAAGTTCAAATACGCCGAGCTGGACAAACCCAACAATGCTGTCCGCATCAGACTAAGCAGTACGGTTGTCAATGTACGGCATGGTGGTGACCCTGAGAGTTCGACTGAAGTCTTCGTCAGTTACATCAACGACAACAAATCGTATCAGGTATCAGCTAAGAACGTGGTAATGGCCTGTTACAACATGATGATCCCGCATATCGTGTCCGGTCTTCCCGAAGCACAAGATGCGGCATTGAGACTCCAAACGAAGAGCCCATTGCAATACACCTCCGTAGGCTTAAGGAACTGGAGGGCAATGAAGGAAATGGAAATTGGACTGGCCATGTCGCCCGGGAATATGCACCAAGCTGTCATGATGGACTTTCCGGTAAGTATGGGTGGCTATGAGTACACCAAGACCCCAGACGACCCCTGTGTTATTCAGATGATAAGCTGTCCGTATGGAGAGATTGGTGCGCCAGTGCTCGAGCAATATCGTGACGCACGATACATGATGTTGAGCTTGCAATTCGAAGACTACGAAGAGGAAATTAGAGCCCATCTACGCGGTATGCTCCCGAAGGAACTGTTCGATTTCGACAGAGATGTCGAGAGTATCACGGTCAATCGCTGGGGCCACGGTTACACCGTTGCTGGCCCAGGAGATTCGGTAAGAAGGGGACGACAACCATTTGGCCTGATTACCATTGCCAATTGCGACTCGGCCCCTGGTGCTGATGCCAAAACTGCGATCGATATGGCGGCAAGAGCTGTGAACGAATTGGGGTGAACACAAAGACCCGCTCGGGCCTACCACCGCCAGTGCGCAGCTCTGATCCACCGGTAGAAGCACCAAACCCGCGAAGGTGTGTGCATGACCGTTGTCGTAATCAGCTTCATAGTCTGTCTCCTCTTCTTCCTTGGCGTCGGCATCGCATCCGCACGTCAGCGCAAGAACACGAGCGACGACTACCTCCTCGCGACCGCAGCATCGGCCCCAGGGTGGTGGCGCTCTCGCCGTCGCTACGAACAACAGCGGGTTCATGTTCGTCGGCTTGATTGGAGCGACTTATAGCGAGGGGGTCTCGGCTTTCGCGATGATGATGGGTTGGGTGGTGGACGACTACGTCGCCTGGGTGGTGGGCATTCCAGGACTGCTCCGGATGCGATCCGAGGAGGGCGGCAGCGCGACGATTCCCGCGTTTCTCGGGCAGGGCGCGAGGACGTTCCGATTTACGCCATCACGATGGGCGTCGGGACGATTCTCGAAGCGCGCAGAATCGTGCTTCTCGCCAGTGGAAAACACAAGGCACGAGGAATCGCGCAGGCGGTCGAAGGACCGATTACCAGCATGGTGACGGCCAGTGCACTCCAACTGCATCGCGATGTGAGGGTATTCGTCGACCGAGAGGCTGCCAGCGAGCTGACCATGCGGGACTACTACGAGTTCAGCTATGCGGCGAAGCCAGGTGCTCCCAAGACCTAGAGCGTCTGCCGTCTCAGCCGTTAACCTAGCTTCGCCCGCTGCCCATCCTTAGCCACCGACACCTTCCAGTCGTTCCCAATGTCTTGCAGCTTATCGCGGACATCGTTGTGGGCGGAGACCGTCGATCTCGGACTTAGACCGGCGTGACGACGTTGTTGTCGTCAGGCGCTTTGAGGCTCTTGACCGGCGGTTGTTGCGCCAAGACGCGTTCGGCGAAGTCGAGCCGCTCGGCAAGTTCCTCCAGTTGTTGAGCGTTCTCGGCAAACTGGTGTGCCTGCCGGCCGCGCATCTCCGTGAATCGCATCTCGATCAGTTCTTCGACATTCGAGAGGCGCGACGCCACGGCTTCGAGTCGTGCCACGTCTTCTGCTAGGATGCGGGGTGCACGCGGACGCCGCGGCAAGAGTCCTAGTGCTTTCAGGGCGCGGCGTGGGAGGCCAGCCACAAAGCCGAGCGCCGTCATGGCGTAATGAAACGGATTGACCGTGCGGGCCAGGGCGTTGAAACGGCTGGCCTCGTACACACCCATCGCCATATCGATCAGGTCGATGATTTCCTGGTCCGCGCCGTCGGCATACCGCGGGCCGAAAATGTTGCGCAGCACATCGACGTCGGCCACGGTCGGTCCGGGGTCGGTGATGTCGGCCGTCGGTGTACCCAGTCCGGCGGCGCGCACCACCTGGATTACCCGCGGAAGCATCTGGTTGATCTGCGAGCGGGCAGCGCGCACGCCCTCCCAGTCCACCGGCAGGTCGTTCGCGCCGTAGTCCGCCTGGTCGAAATAGGATTCCACCAACCCTCGAAAACGGAGGAGATCTCGCAGGCGGTGGCGGTTCCTGACGATCGTGAGTTTGTCGTAGCGTTTCATGGTGTCTCCGCTTTCAGGGCGCGATTCAGCTCGGCTCCGACCCCATCGCAATCCCTAAACTATCGCACCCACCACCGAGTCCGCGACCCGGGCCCGCCATCTTCCGATGAGCGAGGGTCTCCGTTCGCTCGGCTTCGCCTGCGCCGCGACTCGCCCACTTGCCGATCACGCCGTACCTTAGCCTGGTATGGCGGACCTCCTGAGCCGCTTGCAAGCCGCCGTCGGCGACACCTACCGCATCGAGAAGGAATTGGGCGGTGGCGGTATGTCCCGTGTCTACCTTGCCGAAGAGACACGGCTCGGTCGCAAGGTCGAGGCCGCCAGGAGGTGTCTGGTACGGCAGCCTACTTGGCGGTAACCTACAGGCGAGCGAGAAGCCGGGACAACACGGACCCCAGGCTGTTGACTTGCATGGCGGCGACCGTACTGCGTGACCTACGTTGCCCCGCATTGGCTCCATATTCAGTTCCCGAGCAGAAGCCGGCCAAAAGGGGACGCTTCCTCCTACCGGACGCGGCTGTGACCTGGGAGAATCCAGGCGCTCCTATTACGCGGTTACCGGATACTACAGTTTCGTCGAGTAACCGAACTTCGATGCAAAGGTGAAGTGTTAAATGCAGCTAGACCCTAGGTCTACCAACCGTGTTCCCGTCCGCAATGGTACGGTGGAGGCTCCTCAGACAGTCGTTCGAAAGGCGATCATCCTTGCCGCTGGCGTTGGCGATCGTTTGCAGCCCTTTACGCGGCAGTTTCCCAAGTGCTTGGTGCCCGTAAATGGCATACCGATTCTTGTCAACACACTGACCCATCTCAGTGATGTCGGCGTGAACGAGGTCGTTATTGTCGTTGGACACCAGAAGGAGAAGATCTACGACCGCATCGGAGACACATTCAAAGCGTTGAAGGTCTCCTACATCGAATCTGAAAACTACGCGAGCACAAACAACATCTATTCGCTGTGGCTCGCCCGCAAGCATCTCGTTGACGATGTTCTCTTGTTGGAAGCCGACGTGTTCTTTGAGCGGCGGCTCCTTGATCGAATGCTCTCGCATGAAAGTGGGAGTCTCGCGGCCGTGTCCCGGCACCAGTCCTGGATGTCCGGCACTGTCGTGAGCGTCGACAAGGCGGGAAATATCCACGCGTTGATGGACGCACGGGACCAAGGTCCGGACTTCGATTATTCCAAGGTATTCAAGACGGCCAACATCTACCTCTTTCGGGGAGATTTCCTGCGTCGATACTTTGTGCCGCACCTTGAGGCTTACATTGCCTCGGAGGACGTTCACGAGTATTACGAGGTCATTCTGCATGCGATGGCTCTTCGCGGGAGGTACAATCTCCGGGCAGTCCAATGCGACGATCTTCGTTGGTACGAGATTGATGACGAGAACGATCGTATTGCTGCCGAATACCTGTTCTCGACACAAGAACACCGCTACGATCTGATCTCCGGCGAACATGGAGGTTATTGGCGTTACGATTTCGTGGATCACGCTCTTCTCTACAATCTCTATTTTCCACCAGAACCCGTCTTCGCTCACTTCAGGAATGACCTTTACGACCTGGTCTTGAACTACCCGGTCGGCCAGACCCCCCTCGCCCGTACGGTTGGTACGTTGATCAACCAGCCGGCAGAGAGGATCGTAGTAGGCAACGGTGCTTCAGAGCTCATCAAGATCATCGCACGCCAGATCACCCGGCGGCTGATCGTTCCTGTCCCCACCTTTAACGAATACGAAGAAGTCGTGCCGGAGAGCCAGCTCGTTCGTTTTGCTTTGGGGCCGCCGTCCTTCCAGCTGGATGTAGATGCGTTTGCCGAGGAGGCCGCTCGCTGCGAGGCCAGCATTGCGGTCGTGGTTACCCCTAACAACCCGACCTCTTTGTCGGTTCCGAGGTCCGACCTCTGTCGACTCGCAGACCAGCTCGCCAAGCAGAACTGTACTCTTGTTGTCGACGAATCTTTCGTCGATTTCTCTCGGGAACCTGAACACGCAACCTTGACCAACGAGATCGATACCTACCCGAATCTGGTTATCCTCAAAAGCATGGGCAAAGCATTCGGGATCGGAGGACTGCGGCTTGGATACTTGCTTACTGCCAACAGCGACCTTGCTGAGGCAGTGCGTAGGAGCGTGCCGATCTGGAATATCAACGGATTTGCGGAATCGTTCCTGCGCCTAGCTCCACGGTATCGGCGGGAGTTTGCCAAGAGCTGTATCCAGGTGCGCATGGATTGCGACGACTTGTACCAGCGTTTGAACTCCATTCGAGGAATGACCGTTTACAAGCCGGATGCAAACTTCGTCTTCTGCCGTCTTCCCGATGGCACGGCGAGTGGTCCCGAGGTGACGCGCGCCTTGTTCGTGAAACACAATATTCTCGTCAAGCACTGTGCAGGAAAAACCATGCCGGACTCGGATCGCTACCTGCGAATCGCGTCCCGGACGGGTGCTGAGAACCGTAAGCTCGCCGAAGGGTTGGGAGACGTCCTCGATGCATCCGCCACAAACAACAACAGTCGATGAATGACGAACCATCCCGACGATTCGGGATCGAACGGACTCAGGCCGCTGCGAAGGATGCCGCCCCGACCGTTCGTTCCTATCGTGGGAGTTTATTCGCCCATGCTGCGGACGTCGCAAACGCCTGTACCTTGGCAGGACTCTTCTGCGCCGTGCTCGGGATCTACTTCGCTGTTCGAGGTATCTTCTCAGCGGCAGTTATCGCACTACTGTGGGCAAGCTTTTTTGACTGGTTCGACGGCCCGATCGCGCGCCGCACGAAGGGTCGGACGGGTGAACTCCGAGCTTTGGGAGGGCAGCTTGACTCGCTGGTTGACATCGTCAGTAGTGGCGTCGGTCCGGCGATCCTCCTCCTGAGTATCGGTGAGTTTAGTCCGTGGTTCATTCCAGGTGCATTTGTGCTGGTCGCCGCCGGAGTACTACGGCTCAGTCACTTCAATGTGTTTGGTCTCGAAAATGAATCCACCTATTTGGGCCTACCGATCGATCACAATATTATCGTTGTGGCGTTGGTCTTCTTACTCCAAGGTCACATTGGCCGCTCTGCGTTCGCCATAGTCCTCTACACCGCGGTAATGATGCTCGCCGTTTTGAGCGTCATGCCATTCCGGATGCCCAAGGTCGGCGGTGGCTGGTATTACGTGTTTACTGTTCTCGTCCTATCGCTCACAGGTGTGTATGGGTGGCGGCTGTGGACTGACATGCCGTAGGTCAGCTGGTCAGCTCGATTCCGGAGCACGCAATCGGAAAAAGTGGTTTTGCAAGCGAGGCCAGTCGATCTGGAGTCGCGACAAGACACGGGGCAACAACCAAAAAGCGAGCGGAGCGATCGCCCTCAGCGAATACCAAGTAAGAGCCCCGAGGAAAGGGGATTGCGCCGGCAGGAAGCGTAGGTTCTTTCGCCGTGTCTCGACCAACTCCACTGCGACTTCCATGCTCGTGTATGCGTAGTTGCGGCGAAATTCCAACGTTGGGAAACCCGCTTCCCGAAACAGGTCTTGGTAAATCCTCACGCTTCGATAGACCGCTTGGTAGTCGCCCGGAGGGATCAATTCCCCTTGTGGCACGGTCGTTTCTCGCAAAATGATGGATGCCCCTGAGGCAAGACGGGCCTTCAACGAACGAAGTATTGCTACCGCATCGGGGTCGTTCAGATACATGCATAGGCCCCCAAGAAAAATCAGATCGAAGGGGCCCGCTGGGAGATCCTTGCGTACATCGCCTTCAACGATTTTTGCGTTGGGAAAGCGAGCCAGGAGCGTCCGGGCTGCGGCCACCATGGATGGGCTTTGTTCGATCCCAACGACACCATCGTACCGGTTTGCAAAGATCTTGGTCCAAGTTCCCGCGCCGCAACCGAGGTCGAGTACTCTGCCCGCCTGGGGCACCGCATCGAGCCAATCGGCGATCGTCGCGATCTCTTTGCGCATGCGGTACCGAACAGAGCTTTCGGGAAGATTCTGCTCGTGGGCCATATAGCTGGCGGTCGCCGCGGTATTGTTGCCCGCCGCTTGGAAATAGCGCCGAACAGCCGTGTAGTCGATACGCTGGTCTGACGAGCCAGGGCTTCTCATGGCTGGGCCGGAATCACGGATGTTGGCACATATGCGCTGGGGAGCATTTCTCGTCGATCACAAGCGCCACATACCAAGTGCTTCGCTCCAGCACCCTACGGTTCGCGTCGGGCATGATCCGAATAATACTGCTCAAACACTAAGACACCATCGTGTTCGATCAGCAGCGCATGGGTGTTCGGAAATCCACCCGCTTCGATATCGCTGGCCAACATGTCCAACGCGCCCATGTCAAAGCCGGCTTCGCTCGCGTGCCCAGTGGGCCATTCTGCGGTGGAGTCACGTTGCTCCAGGTGCGCCCCTTGGGAACCGCATGCCGTAAGGACGAATGACAGCAGCAACACCGGGGCACTGCGTTGCCGGCTACTTGGCACGATGGTGATTCCTCCTCCGCAGGCCATGGTTCCGAGTCCTCCTAACGATTCTGTGGTTGGCTGTCGGCAACTTCTCACCATCAGCACTTACCGTCAATGTAGGTCCGGTTGCACTCGACACGCGCCCGATGGGACGGGAGGCTCCGGGTTTGCCAGTGCTCCAAGATGCCGTGCGAAAAAGGGGGAGGCTAGGATATTCGGCGGCTGGAAATTACAAACCATTTGCAAACCAACAGGACGGGACAGGATGGGACGAAGAGCACCGAACTCCAAAACCGGGGGGTGATTTCCCGTCGGTGGTTTCGCCAGCGCGACAAAACCTAGCCCGGTCACTGAGAAACGGGTAAGCGGGGAATCGGGGAAGCGGTGACTCAGCCGCGTTGCCCTGGCCGTTTACCCGCTTCTCCGTTTCCCCGTTTTTTGCCCTCGCCCCTCTGGATCGCGAGCCGTATCTTGGCCCCATGCTCGAGATCACCTCCCGGCTCTCCACCGCCCTCGCCGACCGCTACGCTATCGAGCGCGAACTGGGTAGTGGTGGGATGGCGACGGTCTATCTCGCCGAAGCCCTGCGCCGAGTCGAGTCGAGCATGATCGCTGCGCAATGACCAGCGTCCCCCACCACATCGACGGCGGAGAGGTCCAGCTCGAGCTGATCCAGCAGCGCCTCGGCCTGGTCGGCAAGGTGATGCTCTTCCTCACCGCGTTGCTGCTCCTGGCCCAGGCGTTGGGCAACAACCATGAGGACCTGCTGCGGCCGAGCTACTGGTTCATCGTGGCCAGCGCTGGATTCTGGCTCGCTCTCTTCCTGGACTGCCGGGGTGCGCAGAGGAGTGCGACTCGACTCCGAGTGATGGAGGCGGTGTGCGTCCTCGGATGGGTCGCCAGCATGGGGATTGGCGTACGGCTCCTGATGGTCGACCAGTTCCCCGACCTCTACAACGGCGTCGCGAGCGGGGACAACGTGGCTCAGGCTTCGCTGATCATACTTTTCGAGAAGGCGGGAGCGGTGGCGTTGACGCTCGTAATGAGCCTAGCGCTGATGATACGTGCTGCCGCCGTGCCGACGAGCCCGCGGTACACAGCGGTGCTGACGATCGCGGCGGGGGTTCTCTTCCTGGCGCCATGGATGATCGAACCGGCGATCTTCGAGATGTCGGTCGACCGCTCGACTGGCTACGACTCCGTGGTCTTGACCCTCGTCCTCTGTTGGACGATGAGCGTCATCGCCTGCTACGTCGTGTCGCGGGTCGTGTACGGGCTGCGGGCCGAGGTGCGCGACGCCCAGAAGCTGGGCCAGTACACCCTCGTCTCCAAGATCGGAGAGGGCGGGATGGGGGTGGTGTATCGAGCCCGGCACGCGATGATGCAGCGGCCCACCGCGATCAAGCTGCTTTCGGGCAGTGGATCGAGCGAGCTACAGCTGGCTCGATTCGAGCGCGAGGTTCAACTGACCGCAAAGCTCACCCACCCGAATACCATCACGATCTTCGACTACGGCCGCACCCCCGACGGCATCTTCTACTACGTGATGGAGCTCCTCGACGGCGCATCTCTCCAGGCCATTATCGAGCACGACGGCCCGCAGCCGGCAGAGCGAGTGGTGAGCATCCTACTCCAGATCAGTGGCGCCCTCGAGGAGGCCCACACCATCGGCCTCATTCACCGGGACATCAAACCCGCCAACGTCATCCTGTGCTCGCAGGGTGGGCGGCCCGACGTGGCAAAGCTGCTCGACTTCGGCCTGGTCAAGCACGTGACGGCCGAAGGCGTGAGCGATGCGACGGTCGAGGGTACGATCTCGGGTACTCCGCACTACATGGCGCCGGAGCAGATCACCGCGCCGGAGAGCATGGATCGCCGAAGCGATCTCTACGCTCTGGGCGCGTTGGGCTACTACGCACTGACCGGGTGCCACATATCCGAGCGCAAAACCGTCGTCGAAATCTTCGCTGATCACCTTCACACCAAGCCCATCGCCCCGTCGAAGATGACCGAAATTCCGGTGCCGCCGGCCCTCGACGCGGTCATCCTCGGGTGCCTCGAAAAGGATCCCAACGACCGGCCGGGCAGCGCGGCCGAGCTGGCAGAGCGTCTGCGCGCCTGCGACGTGGGGGAGTGGTCGGTCGGTCGAGCCCGCACCTGGTGGGAGACCAACGGTCGCCAATTCGAGGCGGCGGCCGGCAGCGAATCGAGCCCGAAGACCATCGCCGTGGACTTGGCTCGAATCCGCCAGCGGTCGGGAGCTGCTCTACAAGGGTAGCGCTCTTCGCCTGCGCGACGAAACCCAGCCCGGTCACTGTGAAAACGGGTAAGCGGGGAAACGGGTAATCGGGAGAATCATGGAGATGCCCGTCCGTTTACCCGCTTCTCCGTTTCCCCGGCGCCTCTGTCCCCTCTGTCCCATCTGTCCCATCTTATCTCCCATGCCCGAGATCACTTCCCGGCTCTGGACTGCCCTCGCCGAGAACCTCAAACTCCATCGTCAGGTTGCCACCTATGCGCATTAACAATCCCATCTGTGCGGGCGTCATGCGTCGCGCACTTGCTATCATGGCCTTCGCCGCGTTGCCCCTCGGGCTCGCCGCACCCCTTGCGGCACAGCAGCGAATTCCGGCTCCAGACAGAGCCGAAGGTGACGGGCCGTTTGACCGATTGGTGATTAGAGGCGCGATCGTCATCGACGGGACCGGTGGTCCTCCGAGGGGTCCGGTGGACATCGTTATCGAGGGCAATCGCATCGCGCAGATTCGCGGCGTCGGCGTGCCGGGCGTGCCGATCGATGAAGACCGGCGCCCCGAAGCGGGCACGCGGGAGATCGACGCCCACGGCATGTACGTGCTCCCCGGTTTCGTCGACCTGCATCTTCACACCGGCGGCGTCCCAAAGGCACCCGAAGCCGAATACATGTACAAGTTGTGGCTCGCACACGGGATCACGGCGGGCCGGGGTGTGGAGTACGGCCCCGTGGAGTTCTCGATGAGCGAAAAGGAGCGGAGCGCGAATAACGAGATCACTGCGCCACGCATGTTCGTCTATCAACGTCCCGGGCAGGGTTGGGATGGGGGTGCCATTCGCACACCGGAGCAGGCTCGTGCCTGGGTGCAATGGGCTGCTGACCGCGGCATTGACGGCGTCAAGCTCGTCGCGTACCCCCCCGAGATCATGGGTGCCTTGCTCG
>JBDHLU010000118.1:0-12153 GCA_039656555.1 Gemmatimonadota bacterium
CGGCGGCATTACCACTCTGCATGTATGTGGATGTGAGCTCCAGAAAGCCCTGGATGTCGATCTGGTACTTGTCCTTCTGAGCGGGGTAGAGCTCGTCGAAGCGGCGCTGGCCGGCTTCCACGCCATCCTTGTCGATTACCTTGCCTATCTCTTCCGACAACAACGGCTTGGTAGCTTCCTGCGCCTGGATACCAGACGGGAACATTAGCCAGCCTGCTACTGCAGCGAGGGTCAGCCAGCGTGTGGTGAAGGTGGTGCGCACGCATGCCTCCGGGCCTGTGAGATAGACGAAAATGCAGGGATCGATCCGGTAGCGCCAGCGGTGCGCCGCTGGATCTAGGTTCTCTCCCACACGTTGTTGTCTCGATTCACGTCGGGAAACACCTGCTCCGCATCCAACTCGACCTTGATCACGCGTGACGGCGTCGGCACGTGCACTTCCGCTTTCGTCTCACCAGTGAGCCATCGTTCCACGGGAATCTCGACGGTAATCGTGTCTCCCGTGGCGGTTGTGATGGTGAGCCGGCTGGGCATGGGGGCCCGCCCGAAGTCTTCTACCACGATGCGTACGCCGTCGCCTTCGAGTTGCACGTCGGTGATTGCTTGATCGAGCGTCCAGGTCTCGTAGTACCACCCGCGCCAGAACCAATCGAGATTCTCTCCACTCACGTCGCTGAACGTGTTGAAGAAGTCCCAGGGCTTGGGATGTTTGAACGCCCAACGGTCGATATACGCGTGGTAGGCCTTAGCGAACCGTTCCTCGCCGAGGAGTCCCCGTAGAGTCCAGAGCATCGTCGCCGGCTTGCTGTAGGACGCCGTTCCATACGCCCAACCGTTCGTGTGGAAGTCGGACCAGATCATGATCGGTCCTTCTGCGTCACCCATCGTGATCTGGAGATAGCCGGCGTAGTCGTTCAAGTCCCACCGGCGCCCCGGGAAGAACTCGTTCTCGGCCGCCGATCCGTTGAAGCTCGTCGTTCCTTCGTCCATCCATGCCGTGCGTCGCTCGTCGTTGCCGACAATCATTGGAACCCACATGTGCGCAAGTTCGTGTGCCGTCACGCCATAGAGTGAGGTGTCTGAACGTCCGGTGTAGCTCCCGATGAGTGTCATCATGGGGTACTCCATGCCGCCACCCATGATGTCCTCACCTTCTACCGCCGTCATGTGCGGATAGGGATAGGCAAATCCCGTCCAGCGTGAAAGGAAATCGATGGAATGCTGAACGTAGCGCCACGCGTTGGTCCAGAGCGGTGCCGTGGCCCGATAGATTGCGCTAGCGCGCGCATAGTCCGTCGTACCATCACCGTCACGATCGCCCACGGGGGTGCGTGCGGCGTCCCACAGCGACTCGCGTGTGATACTGAACGCGACGTCGCGTACAGTGTCGGCGACGTAGTTCCACGTGAGAGTCCCGGTGGCCGAAGTGCGCGTCGCGTTTCCATTGCGGAGATCGGCTTCGGTGATCACACGGATGACCGTGTCGCTTTGGTCGGCCATTCGAAGCCGGTACTGAATTTCGGCAGGTAAGGTCTCGTCGGCGTTCATGAGCGTTCCGGTACCGACAGCGAGCCATCCTTCAGGCACTTCGAGCGACACGTTGTAGCTGCCATACCCCATGAAAAACTCGGCGGTGCTCAAAAAGTTGTCGGTCTGCCACCCGACGACGTCATCGAACACGGCCATCTGCGGATACCAGTATGCCAGGTAGAGGAGGTTGTCCTTGCTCCATCCCATCCGGGAGCCGCTCCCCGCTTGCGGGATCTCGAATGCGAAATCCAACTCCAGTTCGGCGGTCTCGCCTGAAGCGAGAGGTTCCGGCAGGCGAAGTTGTAGTGTGGTGCCAGATATTCTGTACCCAGATCCCGTTTGGCGGCCGGTCAACCGCTCAAGGGGTTCTCCCTGGGCCACTAGGCGAGAGATCTCCATCCCGCCCGTCACTTCTGCGGGTTCGTTTCGTACGGCGCCTTCCGCATGCATGTTCTGAATTAGTTGCAGCATCAGCACCGTCAACGGTTCGGGAGACCGATTGTGGTACACGATACCGACGGTGCCTTCCAACCGCTTGTTCTCGACGTCGATGCGTGCGTTGATCGTGTAATCGGTCCATTGCTGCCAATAGTCGGGCCCAGGTGCGCCGGTGCGGCTGCGCGTGCCGTTGGCAAAAGCCTGTTCGAACGCCTTGGGCATGTCGACGGGATATGGAATGGGCCGGGCTGGTTGCCAGGTCTGGGCAGTCGCGACGGATGCAAATCCCGCCATCAGAATGGCTGTGGCTAGCGATGGAATCGAACGCATAGTGTCCTTACCTCAAATTTGGGCGTTCAGGACATATACTCAGGTTGGTTGGAGTGTGGATGAAAGCTGAATGAAGGGAGCGTGAGGTTACCCGAACAAATACTTCGCTTCCTCGACTTGGTGTTGGAAGCGTGATTGGTCGTCCATCCCCACCATGCGCAGTGCCGTCGATGCCCGCAGGGCCCCATCGTTGATCAGGTGTTCGAACGCCAGCCATCGAATCGCAGTAATCACGTGCTCCAATTGGCGGAACGGCAGGTGCGCGCACCGTTCGGCCAACGCGCCTGTGGTCATCTCCAACGCCTTCGCGACATCATGGGGCGTCCTGGTCTTGGTGGGATCGTTCAAGACCGCAACGACCACATCCTCCATCCCTTCGAGCATGGCGCCGCCGCGTTCGACGACACCAGCCGCCCAATCCTCACGGAAGAGCTTGAACCGAAGGCGCAGCACCGATTGGAGCAGCGGGTGCATGACCACATCCATTCTGGGCAGGCGCAGCACCCGCACGTTGGTCTGAGCCAAGAAGCTGTCCCATGTCTCCGGGAACACGGTGTCCACTGGCGTGGCCACCAGAAACTCGCGGACCTCGTCTTGAGGAAGCTCCGGTGCCTCGGCGGGTGACTCCAACAGGTCCAAAACCACCAGGGCGTCGGACACGACCCGCTTAGGAATCTGGTCGTGGACGTACACGCTTACACCTTCGGGCACGTCGCACGCGTCGCGCACGTCGGTGGACCGGAGGCGCTTGCCTGGAGCGATGTAGTAGAGCGTCGCGGAGATCATCTAGGCAAGATGCAGTATCTTCCAAACCATGTCCAACCAGCCCGGCGTCCGGCCTGACACCCTGTTCCGCGCTCTCACCTTCGCGGCAACCAAGCATCGCGACCAGCGCCGCAAGGATGTGGGCGCATCGCCCTACATCAACCATCCCATGGCGGTAGCCCGGGTCTTGAGCGTGGAAGGCGGCGTCCACGACGAAGCGACACTTCTTGCTGCGGTACTCCACGACACGGTCGAGGACACCGAAACGACGTTCGAGGAATTGGAGCGCGAGTTTGGCGCCGAGGTTTCTGGGTTGGTACGAGAACTCACCGACGACAAGTCGCTTCCGAAGGAGGAACGGAAGGAAAAGCAGATCGAGCATATGGCGAACGCCTCGGACAAAGCGAAACGCCTCAAGATCGCGGACAAGATCTGCAACCTTCGCGATGTCACCCATAACCCGCCGGAAAAGTGGGATACCGCCCGCAGGATCGAGTACCTCGAGTGGGCGGAGCGGGTGGTGGCCGGATGCCGCGGTGTGGAGCCTGCGCTCGACACCGTGTTCGATGCAGTGCTGCGAGAGGGCAGAGCCATACTGGGCAGAGAATGAGCGAATCGGAAACCACCCAATCCACGATCGACGACATCGAGGCGGCCGTGCGGTCAGCGCTGGCCGACGAATACCGGGTGGATCATGTCCTTGGTCAAGGTGGAATGTCCGTGGTGTTGCTCGCGGAGGAGGTTGCCCTCAAACGTCCCGTCGCGCTCAAGGTCTTTCCGTTGAGTCTCGCGTTGGACGAGTCGGCGGCAAACCGATTCCGGCAGGAAGCGCAAATCGCTGCGTCGCTCGACCATCCGCACATCGCGGCGATTCACCGGTTTGGGGTGGCGCCCGGGTTCCTGTGGTATTCGATGAAATACATCCAGGGCAGTTCGGTGGCGGAGACGCTGCAGAACCTCGGACGGCTCGGATTGCACAGTACGCTCAGCTTGATCGAACAGGCAGCCAGCGCGTTGGATTTCGCCCACGCCCACGGCATTATCCACCGCGACATGAAGCCTGCCAACGTCATGCTCGACGAGAACAATTGGGCCTACGTGTGCGATTTTGGGGTGGCAAAGGCTCTGGGAAACACGAAGCTTACGCAGACCGGCGGAACGATTGGCACGCCACTCTACATGTCGCCGGAGCAACTGTACGGCCGAGATTTGGATGGACGGGCCGATCAATACTCGCTTGCCGTCATGACGTTCGAGCTACTGGCCGGCCGCCATCCGTTCATTGCCGATTCGGTGGCGGAGATCATTCGCTTGCAGTGCACCGAACCTCCGCCACTGGTGTCAGAGTTCCGGGACGACCTTCCCGAAGGCGTCGTCGAGGGTATCGATCGGGCGCTGAGCAAGGATCCGGATGACCGGTTCCCATCCGTGATCGGTTTCCTCTCGGCGATCGGTGGTCGCCGGCCGCCCCGGGCGCCCGAGCCCAGGGTTTCGTCTCACGTGACCGAAGCGGTCACTGAGGTTCTGGATACGACTCCGGTCTTCGTGCGTCGCGTGATGCCCGCCCAGAGCCGAATGCGCGCGGCCAAGATGGTGTTGGGAGCCACGTTGATCGTGGGTGGTGCATGGGCCGTCGGATCGATCACGGCGAGTAGAACGCCGGTGGGCGCCGGGTCGCCTGTTGCGGCACCGGTCCTCGAACCCGGTCACATATGGGTCAGTGCGGATCCCTGGGGGGCGTTATACATTGACGGGACCTTGGTGGGGAATACACCAGCGCTCAACTTGACACTTGGACCGGGGGCGCATGTGATACGTATTGAAAGAGAAGGATACGTGCCGGTCGAGCGTCGCTTCGATCTCGAACCGGGGCAAGAATTGCGACTGACGGGTATCCAGCTCCAGCGCGAGCCGTGATGCGCGGCTCCCTGGCATTCCTATTGGCCGGGGCCTTGCTTGCCGGGCCCCTATCCGCCCAATCCGGTCAAGAATATCTCGACGAGGGGCTCGATGCCTACAAGGCTCTCGAGATGGAAACCGCTGCGCGGCTCCTTAGTCTCGCGCTGGAAGCGTCCGATCTTTCCGAAGCCGATAGGCTTTCGACCTATGCCTATCTCGGTGCCGCGGAGTTCTACGGCAATCGCCAGGACGCGTCGCGCGCTGCCTTCCGGCGGCTCGTCTTGTTGGATCCTCGTTATCGGCTGGACCCCGTCACGTTCCCACCGGAGGTCTCGGCGGCGTTCGATGCCGTGCGTCTCGCGACCCCAGCGGTTGCGGTCGAGGTGCCTGAGCGGGTGACCTTCGAGCCCGGCCGCGGTGGTCTCACCGCGCGGGTGTACCCGAGTGGGCCGCACGTGGTAAGGGTTCGAGTCGAAGCCTCGAGTGGCGAGGTGCTCCGGACGCTGCATGACGGTCGAGTGGCCGATAGCCTGGTGATACGCTGGGATGGAGCCGGCGCTCGCGGCGCCCGCCTAGGGAGCGGTCTCTACGTATTGAGCTTCACGTCGATCGACGACGAAACCCAGGCGCAACGAATCCTTGACGTACCCGTTCGGCTCGAGCGGTCTGCTGTTGGTGCGCGGTCGTTGCCGCCCGAGCCGGAGATGCTTCCCGAAAAGAATCCATCCGGTCCGGCCTTGATCCGCCTCGGGCTTGGGCTCGGTGCCGCAGCATTGTCGTGGATCGTGACTCCTGCGATCACGGACAACGATGTACCGCGGGTCGCGTTGACGGTGGCGTTCACGACCGCTGGTGTCGTTGGGTACTTCGACAAGAAACCCGGCAAGCCCCTTCCCGAGAACATCGCGGCCAATGAACTGGCCACTGCGGAGTGGCGTGCCGAGGTGGCGCGGATCGAAGCCACCAATCAGCAGCGGCGCCCCGGAGATCGCATCGTGTTGGAAACCGGCCGGCCCAGCGTGCGCCGGTAGCGCGGGCACCCAGCCTAGACGTTCAGCTTTTCCCACCAGGCCGCGGCGCGTTCAGGCGTCCACGCTCGATCCGTCGTGATCGATCGAAGTTGCCTAGCCAGAGCCGCCGCGTCTGGGCGGTCCAGCGGATCCTTGGCCAGACACGCGAGCACAGCCTGGTCGAGTTCACTGGGTACCGGGAGCTCTGTCCGTTCACTCGGGGGTACGGGCATGTCGTGCACGTGTGCCACCAGCATGGCGTTGGTGTTTTTTGCATCGAACACGGGCTGGCCGGTAAGGAGCCAATACGCCACGCAACCCAACGCGTAGATGTCAGTGCGCCCATCGATCGTCTCTCCCAACAGTTGCTCGGGGGCCATGTAGCTCGGGGTGCCGGCAACATGATCGGCGCGCGTGATCTTGAGGTCGCCCTCCATGGTTGGGTCCATGGGCCGTTTGACCAATCCAAAATCCAACACTTTGACGAAGTCGGGCACATATGCGTGTTCGCACAGCAGCAGATTGGCGGGCTTGATGTCACGGTGGACCAAACCGCGGCGATGCGCCTCACCGAGTGATTCACAGGCCTGGGTCAGAATGTTGATGACGCGGGCCGCCGGCATCGGGCCATACTTGTCGATCATCACTTCGAGGTCAGCGCCGTCGAGCAGTTCCATCACATAGTAGATCGTGCCGTCGTCGGCCACACCAAAGTCGTATAGTTCGACCGTATGCGGCGATTGCAGCGTCGCTGTCGCCTGGGCTTCACGTTCGAATCTCGCGACCGCTTCGGCGTAGGTGTCGTCGGAGAAGGCATCCTTCCGAATCAATTTGACCGCCGCAGGCCGCGCGAGCAGGTGATGCTTGGCGCGCCACACGTCACCCATGCCACCTCTTCCGATACGCTCCTCGAGCCGATAGCTCCCGAGTCGCTGCGCGGCTCTTACCTCCTGGCCGAGTCGATGCACGATGCGAACGATCACGTAGCACGACACTACGGTCGCGATGTACGGTCCTACGAAGGTGAGGAAGAAATTCATCGTAGGGAGTGGCGGCGCAGAACCGTCGGCCACCGATGCCAGATAGATGAGTGGCACTGACGAGGCCGAGGCGACAAGGGCCACGAGGGCCCGCCGAGGTGCCGTCGGTACAAGTACCGAGTAGGTGAAGATCCAAATGACCACCATGCCGAGCCCAACCTGATCGCGATCGACGAACTCAGCCGGCGTGTTGTGGAACGCGCCAAAATACTGAGAGGCCGCCAACCCCCAACTCATGACAACTTCGTAGACCAAGCCGGCCGAGATGATCGTGGCTGGTTCGAGGGAGCCTCGTCTTGCGGTGACATACATGGCCAGCGAGGAAAGGATGACGAGCACAGAGGGACCCCATTGCGAGGGGTTCTGGAACTCCGCCACAAAGTCGCCGGACAGGACGAGCGACAGGATCCAGACGAAGAGGAACGCTCCTCCCAAGAACGCACTGACGAATCTGATTCTCCGTACCGTGCGGCGGTCCGGGTCGGCAGCGGTCAAACTGGCCGGTGCGAACGATCGGGCTGAGTCGCTTTGCATCGTCAGGCGGCGCGGTTCAGCCTAGTACCGCCAGCTCACTGTATCCGCCCCCGCAGGATGGTTCTTCCGGATCTGGTCCATGATTCGCGGAATGAACATCTGATGGTACCGCAATCGTGAGAGCCCGTTACCACGAGTGTGATCTCCATTCCAGCAGTGCTCGTCGCGAGCCCCGTAGTCGACCTCGCCGTCGTAGTACGGGTTGGTGGTGCTCTCCAGAAAGTCGTCGGCGAGATAAACTGCGTTGTTGAGATAGTAGTTGTCCATCTCGCCCACGTAGATGAACAATTTCCCTTTGACCTTAGGGCCGAGCGTGGCCCAATCGCGCTCGAGGATGTGCACCAGGTCGTAGTTCTCGCGCCAGTATTCGGCCACCTCGTGGTCGATAACGCCCGTCTCCTTGTCCCAAATAGGCTTCGGGTACCCGTCGTCGCCCACTGGGGAATACACGGCCTGCCAGATGTCCCATTGATCCCCCGAACGACCGCGTGACCCGAACGCCATTTCGCGATGGTTCATCTGCTCGAGGGTGGCGCTCACGTGTCCCAGGTAGTCGCGATGACCGGGCCTGGGTGTCGGTTTGAACCCGCCAGAGCCCGTGTGATATGCGTTGTCATCTTCGTAGAGGTTGACGACCGTGTACGCGCGGAAGTCGATCGGGTCTGGGCAGGCGGCCCACGCTCCGTTGAACTCGTCGGGGTAGAGCACCTGGACGGCCATGGCTTCCCAGCCCCCCGTCGACCCGCCGTAGGTGAACCGCGCCCACCCTTCGCCGATGCCGCGATACTTCTCCTCTATATAAGGAATAAGCTCTTCCATGATCGCGTCGCCGTACGGTCCATTGTTTGCCGAGTTCACGGCGTACGAATCGTCGTAGTAGGGCGTCGGGTGCTGGATCGTGATGAGGAGCACCCGCGGGAAGTTGGGTCCCGTCCATTGCTGGTAGAAGTCGTGCGCGTTTTGCTGTTGAATCCGGTTGTAACATTCCAGCTGGAACCGCTCAGAGAACGTGCAGGGGAGATTGGGATCGGGGGGGTCGGGCTGGAAGCCTCCGAAGTCGTACGGGAAGTGCCCGTGCATCACGACCAAGGGATACCGCGCGTTCGGATGCTCGTCGAACCCTTCGGGGAGTAGCACATGCGCACCGAGTTCCATCGGCCGCCCCCAGAACTCCGTGAGGAGGTCGCTCTCCATCCGTTCGTGTTTGATGTATGCCGTCTCGGGGGGATCGGGGATCGGTGGGATTTCGTTGTCGAGCATGAGATGAATCGTTCCGCCTTCTTTGGGATCGATATCCACCTCGAACGGAGTGGAGTAGAGGTTCCCGGGTTTGCGAGCCCACTGTTGCCCTTCACCCTGGTCGGGCGGGAGTTTCACTACATGGCCGTCGGACCGGTTGAAGGTTTCGTACCGGTTGAGAAATCCCTGAACGCGGTAGCGGCCCGGCGGAATCTCGCTCACGGTTCGGACGGGATACCCTACGGCGTATTCGTCGACTGTCGCCTCTTCTCCCGGAGCCAGCCCTTCGACGTCGGTGCCGAATACCAGTTG
The DNA here is from genome assembly GCA_039656555.1 of Gemmatimonadota bacterium. GTDB lineage: Bacteria > Gemmatimonadota > Gemmatimonadetes > Gemmatimonadales > GWC2-71-9 > CAMYLY01. The sequence goes on from JBDHLU010000118.1 coordinate 9,098, forward strand.
GGTGTTCGGGCCGTCGTTGATCTGGAATCGCGGTTCTCCATCTGCCTCGGTAGAGAGCAGCACCAAGAGGCGTCCGTCGAGTGCGTCGGTGCTTCGTTCCTCGGTGAAGCTGACTGCGAACTGGAGTTCACCGGATCCCGATGGTGAGCATGCGGCAACGGCCGCTGCACTGAAGAACGTCGCGACCAAGAGACGGGGCGAGAACATCATGACCTCGAGGGTGGATGATGGTTGAATGTGGGACAGGGGGGACAGATGGGACAGGGGGGACAGAAAACGAAAGCCGAGGCGGGAGATTCCCGACGTCGGCTCTCTTCACTTAGCAGAAGACGCTACACTAGCCTGACAAGCACCTGAAAGGGCCCGCCCATCCCCCCCCCTCGCTAGCGTTCCCCACCATAGGCCTGCATCTTACGCCTCTATGACTGAAATCACCTCCCGTCTCTCCACGGCCCTTGCGGACCGCTACCAGATCGAACGCCACCTCGGCGAAGGCGGTATGGCGACGGTGTACCTCGCCGAAGACCTGAAGCACAAGCGGAAGGTCGCGGTCAAAGTGCTGCGGCCCGAACTCGCGGCGGTGCTCGGCGCCGAGCGTTTCGTGCAGGAGATCACGACAACCGCCAATCTCCAACACCCGCACATCCTGCCGCTGTTCGATTCGGGAGAGGCGGACTCTTTCCTCTATTACGTGATGCCGTTCATCGACGGCGAGACGCTGCGCGACAAACTGAACCGCGAAACCCAACTGAGTATCGACGAGGCGGTCAGCATTACCACGGACATTGCCGGTGCGCTTGACTATGCGCATCAACAGGGCGTGATCCATCGCGACATCAAGCCCGAAAACATTCTGATTCATAACGGTCGACCGATGGTGGCGGACTTCGGTATCGCACTGGCCGTAAGCGCGGCGGCCGGTGGGCGCATGACGGAGACGGGTCTCAGCCTCGGGACACCGCACTACATGTCGCCCGAACAGGCGACCGCCGAGAAGGACCTGACGGCGCGGTCCGACGTGTACTCGTTGGGCAGCGTGCTCTACGAGATGCTGACGGGCGAGCCGCCGCATACGGGGGGATCGGCGCAAGCGATCATCATGAAGATCGTGACCGAACCAGCGGACTCGGTGACGAAGATCCGGAAGTCCGTGCCGGTGCATGTCGCGGCCGCGACGGCCCAGTCGTTGGAGAAGTTGGCGGCCGATCGGTTCGACAGCGCTGCGAAGTTTGCGGCGGCGCTCACGAATCCATCGTTCACGCTGCCCACGACGGGGGCGACTGTGGCAAGTGCGCCAATGCGCGATCCGTGGAAGCGCGTGGCGATCGCGGCGGCCGCGGTTGCGATGGTAGCGCTCGTGATTGCCGGGCTCGGTTGGACCCGCGCACAGCCGGCCTCTCCGACGACCCGGCTCGATCTGAGCCTGGGATCGATCGTGTTCAGCGGCCTCGGCGAAGACATCGCCGTTTCGCCGGACGGATCCATGTTCGCGGTATCGGGAACGCTCGACGGAGAAACGGCAATCTTCCTGCGGCGCCGTGAAGAGGCGGACTTCAACAAGGTCCCGGGAACCGAGAATGGCCTGCGACCCTCCTTTTCTCCTGACAACGAATGGATCGTGTTCCGCGACGATGCGGAGGGCACCCTCGTACGGGTTGCTGTGGCTGGGGGCGGACTGCTGACGCTGATGGACGACGATGCCATCCGCCCGTGGAACCCGCACTGGGGGGCAGACGGGACCATCGTGTTCTCGGGTCCCGATGGAATACATGTGATCCCGGCGGGGGGGGGCGCACCCGTTCCCGTACCTTCCATAGGGGGTCGCCGCCTGTTCGTGTTGCCAGATGGCTCCGGTTTGCTCGGTGCGGGAGGAGGTGCCATCCAGGTACACGATTTCGCGTCCGACTCGACGTGGGAGATCATTCCCGATGGACGGCATCCGACCTATGTCGAATCCGGGCACATTCTCTACGTCCCGGCGAGTGGCGGGCTCTTTGCCGTCCCGTTCGATCTGAACAGTCGGCAGGTGACCGGGTCCCCCCAGCGCGTCTTGGATCGTGTGGCGTCGGGCCTTGGTTGGCGAGGTTATGCTGTGGCGCGCAATGGGACGCTCGTGCACCGCGATGTGCAACGCCGCTTTGTGATCATCGATCGAGCGCGGTCCGATGTGTACTTGCTCGGCAGTGTGCCCTACGAGAGTCAGGGAGTCGCAGACACGGTGCGGCACCCGGCCGGCAATGTGGACGAACCGAGGTTTTCGCCGGATGGTCGCACGATCGCGTACGATTATTTCACCTCCTCGGGCGGTGTGAGCAACATCTACACGTTCGACCTCCTCACCGGCACGAACTCCCAGATCACGTTCGAGGGCGACAACGACGGTGCTGTGTGGTCGCCCGATGGAACGCAGATCCTGTTCCGCTCCGATGAGCGCGACGGCTCGGATGGCGAAGATCTCTACGTGAAACGCGCCGACAATAGCTCCGGTGCCGAGTCCGTGCTTTCGCGGCCGGGTAACCAACGGCCGACCCACTGGTTGGAGGATGATGTGATCCTTTTTCAATCGGACGAGGCAGGCAACTCGGATATCTGGACGGTTTCGGTGTCGGGTGGCGGCGACCCGGAGCCGTATCTCGAAGCCCCGTGGCAGGAATTCGTCGCGACGGTGTCACCGGACGGAACACTGGCCGCCTACGTGTCGACTGAAACCGGGCAAAGTGCTGAAGTGTGGCTGCACGACTTTCCGGTTCCGACCGGCAAGCGACGCGTGTCGTTCGGAGGTGGGCAGGGGCCGCGCTGGTCGCCCGACGGGAAGACCTTGTATTACTGGAAGGGGGCGGGGGGGGCCGATACGCTATTTTCCGTAGCCATCGAGCGCGACCCGGTCGTGGTGCGTCAGCCCGAGTTCGTGCTGGCCGCGGATATCGCTGGCCCGCTCTTCAACTGGGACCTTCACCCGGACGGAGAGCGGTTCCTCGTGATGGTGGACGACGCAGGTGGCGCGGCAACTGGCGGAGAGCCGTCGCCAACGCGGTTCCTGGTGGTGTTGAACTGGT
>JBDHLU010000119.1:0-11047 GCA_039656555.1 Gemmatimonadota bacterium
CGGTGATTGGCGCCCGAATGGTGTCGATCTCTATAACGATCGCACCCAGAGAGGTCTCAACAGAAACCAGGGGAAGGACCTGCGCCGCGGCGTCGGCCGACAAACAAGCAACGGCCAGCGCGAGCCCAGTCAGGGTCCGCGCGTTCACCGCCCACCTACGCGCCTTCCTTCTCCTTCTCCTTCTCCTCGGACTCACAGGTGCACTCGGCCCCCGGAGGTGTTTCGGCCGTGAGCATCATGCCAGTCGGGAATTGCCCCGACGCCGAAGGGTTGGTCGGCATCGGTTTCCAGTTGCCGCACTTCATGCATTTCGTCCACAAACCCATCGCTTCTCCTGTGCCAGAAGGTGTCTATTGAGCATCGCACGACGACGCGCGCGGAGCAAGTCCGAATCTGGCAGGAGGGTTGCGGCCCCACGGCCTCTGATATATCCTTTTATCCGGATTGACTGATTGACATGCCGACCGCCGCCCCGATCTTGGACTATATGGACGCCCTCTCTGAGGGTGTCCGGTGCCGCTTACTCCTGCTGCTGGATCGCGAGGAGCTGACGGTTTCCAACCTGTGTGACGTGCTCCAATTGCCGCAGTCAACCGTGAGTCGACACCTCAAGACACTCGCGGACGGTGGGTGGGTCGATTCGCGCCCCGACGGCACGCGGAGGCTATACCACAGCACCGTCGCCAGCTTAGGGCCCGCGGCGCAGCAGCTTTGGGACCTCACGCGGTCAGAGGTCGAGAACGGGGCAATCAGTCGCGCAGATGGCGAACGCCTTCGCAGCGTGTTGTCCCGCAATCGATCACGATCCAGCGAGTTCTTTGACGCCGGCGGAGACCGTTGGGACGCACTTCGCGACGACTTGTTTGGCAACCACTTTCACTTGCACTCGTTGCTGGCCTTGGTGCCATCCAACTGGCACATCGCCGACCTTGGATGCGGAACCGGAACGATGACCGAAGCGCTGGCACCCCACGTTCGCCACGTCACCGGTATCGACCCTTCCGCCCCCATGCTCGGACTCGCGGAACGACGGCTGGAGCGATTCGACAACGTCGACCTGCGGCTCGGTTCGCTCGAGTCGCTCCCGATCGACGACGCCTCGGTTGATGCGGCGACGCTGATGCTGGTCCTCCATCATGTGGAGCACCCAGGCGAGGCAATCGCCGCCGCTGCCAAGTGTTTGCGACCTGGCGGTCGATTGCTGATCGTTGATATGGTGCCGCACGACCGCGAGGCGTACCGGCAGGAGATGGGTCATGCATGGCTCGGTTTTTCCGAGACGATCATGGCCGACTATTTGCGCGACGCGGGCTTCGATCGCCCGCGGTTTTCCGTATTGCCCCCAGCTCCTGAAGCTAAGGGCCCCAACCTGTTTGCCGTGTCGGCAGACAAGAAGGAGTAGAGAAACAACATGAGTACGACAGCAAGCCCAACGATTCACGCGTTCGACGCCGCACGTGAGGCAGGACGCGAACCATACAAGATCGCCGACATCAGCCTGAATGAACTCGGCCGCAAGGAAATCCTCCTCGCCGAGCACGAGATGCCCGGGCTCATGTCCGTGCGCCAGCAGTACGCGAAGGACAAGCCGCTCGCGGGCAAGAAAATCATGGGCAGCCTTCACATGACGGTACAGACCGCGGTGCTCATCGAAACGTTGATCGATCTCGGCGCTGACGTGCGCTGGGTGAGCTGCAACATCTTCTCTACGCAAGACCACGCGGCGGCAGCAGCCGTCGTTGGCCCAGACGGGACTGTGGACAACCCAACCGGTACGCCGGTCTTTGCCTGGAAGGGCGAGACGCTGCCCGAATATTGGTGGTGCACGAACGAGGCATTGATGTGGCCCGACGGCTCGGGTCCGGACCTGATCGTCGACGACGGGGGCGACGCGACGCTTCTGCTGCACAGGGGCAAAGAGTTCGAAGATGCCGGCAAGATCCCCGCATTCGATGCCGACAACGATCCGGAAGAGTGGGGGGTGATCCTCGAGTTGCTGCGCGATGAATCGACCAAGAACCCCGGGCGGTGGAACAGCGTCGCCGAGGGCATGGAAGGCGTTTCTGAAGAGACCACTACTGGCGTGCTACGTCTCGCGCAAATGGAAGAGGCTGGCACATTGCTCTTTCCGGCGATCAACGTCAACGACTCGGTTACCAAGCACAAGTTCGATAACATCTACGGGTGCCGGCACTCGTTGATCGATGGCCTCAACCGGGCCTCCGACGTGATGATCGGCGGGAAGATGGCCGTGGTGCTCGGCTACGGCGAAGTCGGCAAGGGGTGCGCGCAGTCGCTCAAAGGCCAGGGTGCCCGTGTCGTCGTGACGGAGATAGACCCCATCTGCGCCCTCCAGGCCGCGATGGAAGGCTATGAGGTCAACACGCTGGAGAACATCGTCGACAAGGCCGACATCTTCATCACGACGACCGGCAACCGTGACGTCATTACGTACGAGATGATGGCACGAATGAAAGACAAGGCGATCGTCGGGAATATCGGACACTTCGACAACGAAATCGATCTCGCCGGCCTGAAGAAACACGGCGTCGAACGGCACAACATAAAGCCACAGTACGATGAATGGCGCTTTCCTGATGGCCACTCCATCCTGATGCTGGCAGAGGGACGGCTCTTGAACTTGGGCTGCGCCACAGGCCACCCAAGCTTCGTCATGTCAGCGTCGTTCGCGAACCAGGTGCTGGCGCAAATCGAGCTGGCGACGAACCCCGACAAGTACGAACGGAAAGTCTACCGCCTTCCCAAGGAACTGGACGAAGAAGTCGCCCGGCTGCACCTCGCCCATCTGGGCGCGCAACTGACGACACTCACCCAGAAACAGGCGGACTACATCGGAGTGAAGGTGGAAGGTCCGTATAAGCACGAGCATTACAGTTATTAAGAAATCTTCACATTCATTTAAACCCGACAATGTTACGCCTGATTAAGGATTAATGCGTGGCGTTCGTCGATTCTTCCTCGGTCAAAGCACAGGCCCCCTCCTCCCGAGTCGGTAGTGAGGGGGTCACGTCGCGCGTGCTCCTCGTTGGAAACCCCAACGTTGGAAAGAGCCTCCTTTTTCGAAACCTCACCAAACGCTACGTCATGGTCTCCAATTATCCCGGGACCACGGTCGAGGTGGTGCGTGCGCGCGCCAGCTTCAATGACCGGCGGCACGAGATCGTCGATTCCCCTGGGATCAACGATCTGACACCCCGCAGTGACGATGCGCGGGTCACACGCGGTCTCATCGACGACGATCCCGATGCGACGATCGTACAGGTGGCCGACGCAAAGAACCTGCGACGTGCACTGCTGCTCACGATGCAGCTGGCGGAACTCGGACGGCCGATGGTCCTGGCCGTGAACATGCTGGACGAACTGGAAGAACGTGGCGGCGTCATCGATACCGAACGGCTCGGCCAAATCCTCGGCATCCCGGTCGTCGGGACCGTCGCACCTAACCAGCGCGGGATGGACACGTTGATCGATGCGATCCGTGAAGCCCGGCCTCCAGCGCCACAACCAATCAATGAGAGTGACGTCGATAATCTCTACGCGATGAACCGGGCTCGACTCGAACGCGTGAACGAGATTTTGGCGGGCATCTACAGTATCGAGCAACCGCACCACGCTTCACTTCGAGTCCGCCTGGGATTCTGGGCGATGGCACCGATCAGGGGCATGCTCGTCTTGGCCGTCGTGGTCGGCATGGTCTTCTGGTTCGTGGGTTTGTTTGGTGCCGGCACGCTGGTCGACGGCATCGAAACCGGCCTCTTTCAACAGCACATCAATCCGGCGGCGATTCGGTTGACCGATGCCGTGCTCCCGTTCCCACATACACACCTCACCGAGGTGATCAGCCAGGAAGTCGGCCTCCCGATCACGCCGGTGTCGAACGTCACCATCGGCACGTTCAACCGGGAGGTCATCGTTCCGGACTACGCGATACCGGATGGGTCGCTCGGTTGGTTCCAACACGTGTTTCGATTCGTCCACGATTTCTTCGTCGGGGAATATGGCGCGGTCACGATGGCCCTCAGCTACGCGTTTGCCATTGTGCTTCCCATCGTCACGACGTTCTTCTTCGCATTCAGCATTCTCGAAGACTCCGGCTATTTCCCCCGGATGGCGATCCTCGTGAATCGCGCGTTCCGGCGCATTGGCCTGAACGGCAAGGCCGTGTTGCCGATGATCCTTGGCCTGGGTTGCGACACCATGGCCACCATGACCACGCGCATTTTGGAGACGCGCAAAGAGCGCATCATAACCACGATGCTGCTGGCCCTGGCCGTACCATGTTCGGCACAGTTGGGTGTGCTACTGGCAATGATGGCAACCCTAGCACCGGCAAGTGCACTCGTGTGGGTAGGTGTGGTCCTTGGCGTTCTCATGCTTGTTGGGTGGCTAACGGCACGCGTCGTTCCGGGTGAGCCGAGTGATTTTATTCTCGAGATCCCACCAATGCGCCGCCCGCAGATGTCGAACGTGCTCATGAAAACATTCAGCCGAATTGGATGGTATCTCCGCGAGGTGATCCCCATATTTGTCGTGGGCACCGCGATACTCTTCCTGCTCGACAAGCTGACACTGCTGGGTCGCATCGCACGACTCGGCGAACCTCTCGTCACTGGATGGCTGGGGCTCCCGGCGGAGACGGCAAACGCATTCCTGATCGGCTTCATGCGACGAGATTTCGGAGCGGTGTATATCCTCGATGCGGCGACCGGACCCGATGCGATTCTTTCGCCACACCAGATTCTCGTGGCCATGGTCACGATCACACTCTTCATCCCATGCATCGCGAACCTGCTCATGATTGCCAAGGAACATGGGCAGAAGGTCGCGTGGAGTATGGCAGCGTTCATCTTCCCGTTCGCGTTCTTCGTTGGCGGGGTGATCAATCACGTGGGGACATGGCTAAATATCTGACTTGCCCGTTTTGCGGCTTCGAGTTCGACTCGGAGGACACCCTGTGCCACCACGGGTGTCCGTTGGGCGCCCACTGTAAGCTGATTCGCTGCCCAAATTGTCAGTACGAATACGCCGAACGCCCGGCCGGCGTGCGATGGATTCAGAACCTGTTCCGGAAACGAGCACACCTCGAAGAAACGCACCCGGAACTTGTCACCACGGCGCGCGAACTCGATGCGGGAGCATCCGCAACCGTGATGTGCATCGGAGGGACGCGTGAGTCCCGAAAGAACTCGCTTGCGGTATTTGGCTTGGTACCCGGCGCCGAAATCACGGTCCTGCAGCAACGACCCGAGTGCGTGCTACGTGTCGGTGAGACCGAGCTGGCGTTGGACGCAGATATTGCGCGGTTGGTGTTGGTGAAGCGGAAGAACGGCGTCAGGTCCTAACGCAACTCGATCTCTCGACGAACCACCCCGCCCTTCTCCGATCGAACGGTAATCACCACGCGAGCGTTGCCCCCAGTGGCCCGAATCACGTATTCGAATCCGGCGAGCGTGGCACTGTTTCCGGTGGACCCCTGACCATTCCGCGATCCCATCAGATGACCGAGCGTCGTGCGTGGTAACCCCGTCACCAGCTCGGCATCGGTCAGCTCGAGTGTGACCCGAACCGGTACGGCCGTTTCATTCTCCAGTGCCCGGTTCGTGATATACGTCGGCAAGTAGCCCTCGTTTTCTACGATCCCGGTAACCCGAACGACCCCCGACCCGACCGATGTCGTCTCGAGATCGCGAACCACGATGCGCGGGCTGATTTCGGCGAGCCACAGCATCCATGGTACGTAGAGTTCCACCTCACCCCGCAACAGGTGCGGCGGCGGATTCTGCCCGGTAAACTTCCGGCGCCATCCCCCAATCTCCACAGGGCCCAGTTGAGGGTGATCGTAAGGCGCCCAGTCGGCGAACCCAGCGCCGGAGAGTTCCTCCTCGTTCCACCGGTGCCGCTCGGCTTCGCTTACGCTACCGCTACCGTCATAGTCGCTTCCAAATCCGCCCCAAAACTCCGGTACGAATCCGACAACTCCAAAATCCCAATAGGACCACGAGATGAGAGTGCCATGACGGTGAACGCGAGGGTTCGAGTAACTCGGAATCGCACGCTGACCGGTTGTCGTTTCGTACTTCCGCGACATCTCCATGATGAGGTTCTGGTCTCCCATGTCGAAGTTGTCCCACGACGTGGTAGATGGGAGTCGAAACAGAAACCCACCCGAAGTGTGACCGTGGAACACCCCAGTGATATGACGGTGTGAGTTGATGAACTCGATCGTGGCCCGCGTTTCGGGCTCCGACAAAGGAAACGGACCGGCCCCATTCTGTTCGAACTCTTGCCCCCAGTTGCGGGGAAAGTTGCGGTTCATGTCGATTCCGCCGATTCCGTCCTCATTGAATCGTCCGTCCTCGTCATCATCGATGCCTTCGGAGTACAGGGCATAGAACGGCCCGTCCAGGTCACCATCGCTGCGGCGCACCATCACCCGCGAATCGGTGGCGCTGATCTTCCACAACCCGTTCGCATTCGGCACGCGCATCTGCGTGATGTGTCCATCACCGTCGAGATCATTCCCAGGATCCTCGTCCAACAGGCCATCCGCGTCCTGATCGTATGGCCGGGGAGTACTTCGGAGGTTCTGCTCGGTCGTGAGCGCGATGTCAGCACCATCGGGGTTGAACTTGGGTCGCACATACAGCGTTCGCGTGTCGAGCAATCGGGTGATGCGCTGGTCGGTACCGTAATTCGACAGGACATGCCATGCGAAGTGGAGAGCCACTTCGGCCCCCGTCAACTCGCCGGCGTGGATGTTGCCGTCGTAATAGTAGGCCGGCTTCACGTCCGGCGGTCCAGTCTTCTTGTTCGTAATCTCCAAGACCATGAGCGGCGTACCCTGCAGGGTCTCGCCAATCGCGTACAGGCGGGTGAGATCGGGAAACGCTGCCGCCCATCCTTCGAGCAACGCGTACGCGCGTTCGGTCGTATGGTACTCACCCCAGTTGGGGTTCATCGGATCTTCGCGTTGTGCGGACACTGGTGTCGATGCTCCGGTGACCACCGCAAGCACCGCTGCCGAGACTACATAACTTTTCATGACCTACTCCTCCGAGGGTTGGCACGAACCAACGTCGACGCGACGAAGATGCAGATCGGCCTGAGTGACGGCAACCTGAAGCGTTGCACACCCGGGTGCGAAGCACCAGCTTCTTGAGCAACGCCCACTAAGGATCACCATGCGCTGCCTCACTGTCTTCTTCGCCCTCGCCGCCTTCACCGTCGCCCCACACCGTCCGACTCAGGCGCAGGAGGCGCCTGCGTACGGACCACAGATCGACGAGATCATGTCCGCCTACGAACAAGATGGGAGCCCTGGCGTGGTGGTGGCCGTCGTGCGAGCCGGGCAGGTCGAGTTCGCGAAGGGCTATGGAATGGCCAATCTCGAGCACGGCCTTCCGATGACGCGTGAAACGGCGAGCGATCTGGGGTCAGTCAGCAAACAGTTCACGGCGTTTGCCATCGCTTTGCTGGCGCAACAAGGCAAGCTCTCACTAGATGACGATATCCGGACGCACCTGCCGGAGGTTCCGGACCTCGGTGCCACCGTCACGATCCGGCATCTCATTCATCACATGAGCGGATTGCGCGAGATCTACAACGCGCTTCAGATAGCAGGGTGGCAGAGTGGAGACCGCATCGCCCAAGAGGACGCGCTCCGCCTCATGGCACGGCAGCGGGAGCTCAACTTCCGCCCGGGAAGTGAATACCTCTATTGCAACACTGCCTACATGCTGTTAGCAGAAATCGTTGGTCGAGTTGGCGGCAAGCCGTTTCCGGAGTGGATGCGAGTCAATGTGTTCGACCCGCTCGGCATGAGCCATACGACTATCATGGCCGAATTCGGACAGGTGATTCCGAACGTTGCGACATCGTACTCGCGATCGGACGGGACATTCAGGCAGATCTACGACAACAGCACGATTCAGGGCGCCGGAGGGGTCTACTCAACGGTCGACGACATGGCCAAGTGGATCGGCAATTTCGGAAACCCTGTCGTTGGTGATGCTCAGACGGTCGAGCAGATCCAACAACGCGGTGTGCTCACGAACGGAGATACGTTGTCGTATGCCTTTGGAATCACGATCGGTGACTTCCGCGGCCTCCACCGCCTGCAACACACCGGGTCGAGCGCCGGCTACCGGGCATGGCTCGCATACTTCCCCGAGGTTGGCATCGGGATCGTGGCACTCAGCAATTTCGGCGACTTCGACCGTCGGGCGCAAAACCAGATCCTCGAGGCCGTGCTGGGCAAACGCCTGGCCCCAGCCGCAACCGACAACGACGATCAGGAAAACCCGGACCCGCCGAAACCGGCGCAGCCCTTCATCATGACACCGGAAGAATTACAAATGTACGCAGGGATGTACTACAGTCCCGAACTAGAAACGGTCTACACGTTCAGCGTGGATGACGGCCGGCTGATGGCAAGCCACCGCCGGTACGACCCGTTCGAGGTCACATTGATCACGCGAGACGAGTTCGACGGCCCCTCGTTCGTGGACACGATCAAGTTCGAACGTGATTCGTCTGGTCACGTCACCGGGATGCGAGTCTCGAACGGCCGCGTCCGCAACTTGTGGTTCGAGAAGCTCGAGTAGGGATCAGTGCCCGGCGGCCATTCCATCCTTACGCGGATCGGAGCCGGCCGCCCACCCTCTTGCGAGGCGCATCACCGCCTGCGCTCCGCCAAAGCGCCACACGAACTCACGGACGGATTCGTTGTAGTCTGCCGCCCCGAGCACTTCGTGCCCCATAGCCTCGAGTTGCGCCCGAACCTCATCGCCCACCGGTGGCTCGATTGCAACGCGGACGCCGCCCATAATACGGTACCGCGCAGCGTCGATTGCTTCCTGCAGGTCCATGTCGAACTCGATGAGGTTGAGCAATACCTGTACGTGCCCCTGTGGCTGCATCGATCCGCCCATGACGCCGTAGCTGAGCCACGGTTCGTCACCATTGCCGTTGTCCCGCGTCACGAAGGCGGGGATCAGCGTGTGGAATGGACGCTTCTGCGGTGCCACAGTGTTGGCATGATCCTCGACGAGCGTAAACCCCGCGCCCCGGTCTTGCATGATGAATCCGGTTCCCGGCACGACCACCCTCGAGCCGAAATACTCGTACACGGAGTTGATCAAAGAAATCATGTTTCCGTGCTCGTCGGCGGCCGACAGGTAGATCGTCTCACTCGCGGTGACCGCTGCGCCAGGTGCCAGACGGTCCAGCGCCTTGTTGGGATCGATGAGTGCTCGACGCGCGTCGATGAACTCGTCTTTGAGTAAGTCTTCGGGGTCTATCCTCATGTAGTCGGGGTCGGCCACGTATTCGTGCAGATCTGCGAACGCGATCTTCGTCGCTTCTACGAGATGGTGAAGGTATGCCGCCGAGTTGTGGCCCATACTTCGGAGGTCGAACGGTTCCAGGATCTTCAGCATCTCGAGTGCCGCAACGCCCTGCCCGTTCGGCGGCAGCTCCCACAGCTTGTAGTTGCCATACGACGCGGACAGGGGTTCGACCCAAATCGCCTCGTGGTTCGCAAGATCATCGATCGTCAAGAAGCCACCGAGAGCACGCACGTGATCCACGATCGCGCTGCCCAGTGCGCCGCCGTACAGCACTGACGGTCCCTCCTCTGCTACGCTGCGAAACGTGTTGGCGAGGTCAGGATTAGTGAACCATTCGCCCGCGCGCGGTGCGCGACCACCATCGATCAGAAACGTATTTCGAGCGCCTTCATCTTGCGCGAGGCCGCGGACGGCGCCTGCCCATTGGCTGGCAATGATCGGGGTGACAGGAAATCCGTTTTCGGCAATTCGAATGGCGGGCTCGAGCGCCTCCGCCAAACCGATGGTCCCGAAACGATCGAGGAGTGCGACCCAACCGGACAACGCGCCCGGTGTGGTAATCGGCTCCGCCCCAAATGTCGGCACCCGGTCGTACCCCCGGTCGATCAACGCTTGCCGCGTCATGAGCGATCCGGATTTACCGCTGGCGTTCAACCCCACCAATCGCTGCTCCCCGTGGGACCACACGATAGCGAACAGATCACCGCCCATACCGGTCATATGGGGTTCCACCACGTTGAGGACCGCGGCGGCCGTCACGGCGGCGTCGATCGCGTTTCCACCTCGCTGCAACACCGCAAGCCCGGCCGCGGTGGCTAGCGGTTGGCTCGTCGCGATAGTCCCGGAGGGAGCATAGACCGTGGACCGGCCGGCCACCGTCGTGGGCCGCGGTTCTTGGGCGTCAGCGGTAGTCGTGATGATCAATCCGATTGCGGCAAAGCAGCTCGTGGCAAAGGACCGTCGGAACATGGTTTTCTCCTGGATCCCTGGGGAACTGGGTTGACGAAAGATGCACCTCGAGCGGTAGCATTGAAAGCTCGGCGAATACTCCCGAGAGTCCCGTGTTATACCTTGGACTATGGCCACGGAGTTGACCGAGCGAGACTTGATGGTCAGGGCTCGCCGAGGTGATCGCGATGCATTCGGCACGCTGGTAACCACCCATATGCGGCAGGCATACCGCCACGCACTCGGGTTGGTGGGATCACACGACGACGCGTTGGATCTGTCACAGGAGGCGTTTGCCCGTGTGTTCCGCCACCACGAATCGCTCGACCCCGAGCGTCCGTTCTACGGCCTGGTGTATCAGGTACTCCGGCGCCTGGGGTTCAACTGGATCCGAGACCGTCGGAGCCGTGCCGAAAAACTGGAGACGTACGGCGGTTGGTTGGTGGAACGACAGCGTCCACCAGATCCGGCGCGCGAGGCCGAAGTGGCCGACCTCCGTGAGCGCCTCGAATCCGCCATCGACGCTCTGCCGGACCGTGAGCGCGAGGTCATCGTGCTGAAGGAGTTCGAGGGCCTCAAGTATCGTGAAATTGCCCAACTGCTTGGCATACCCAACGGTACCGAGATGTCGCGACTCTACTCCGCGCGGCGGTCACTGGCCGACAAGCTCGAGGAGATCCGGTGACGGAGCGAGAGCAATACCTCCTGATGAGTGCAATAGACAGGGAGTT
>JBDHLU010000120.1:0-15592 GCA_039656555.1 Gemmatimonadota bacterium
AAGGAAGCAAACCAGCGTGACGATCGGGACGGCTTCCAACCCGGCTTGCTGGATGAGCAAGGCCAAGTCCTCACGCCGGTACCGTGCCTTGCCGCGCATCATGCGGCCAAAAGCCAGGGTCACCTCGCCCAGGAACTTCATCATCGAGCCCGCCGACGCCTGGGCCGAAAGCGCGAGCAGGCCGACGCGCTCGGTGAACTGGGCGTCGTGTTCTTCCTTCCGCGCGTCCACCTTCTCCGGCACGGCCATCGCTAGGTTGAGGAGGTTCTCCAGGCCACTGGGTAGGCCCGTAGTGTCCACCGATATCCCGCGACCCTTGGCCAGCTCCACCGTTTGTAACAAGAAAGCGACCAGGCCGGAGTGCCACGTTTCCAGACCCTCGGCATCGAATCGCATCTGCCTAGGGTTTTGGTGATCCAGTTCCGACGCCACATCCCCAACATCGGGGAAGGCGTTGTCGAACTCCCACGCGCCCTTGATGACCACCACTAACGTGTCAGGTGGGTCTAGGCGGGAATCAACCGTCCCGGAGGAAACCGGCGAGAATACTGGGGCGCTCATGAGGGATCGAAATGTCGCTGGGCGGCTGAGGGAAGGGAAGCGCTCTCGCCTCTCGAGCCATGCGCTCCCTCCGCGCACTGCGCCCCGCCATTCGTGCTCACCGACCATGCGCTCCCTCCGCGCACTGCGCCGCGCGAGTACGGTGAGATCCCGACTAGGTGAGAGCGCGCCAACGTGCGCTGCGGGAGCCATGGTCGGCTCCCACTTCCCACTGAGCACGGGCTGACGTGCGCTCTGGGACCGACAACTCGTTCGCCTCGGCACTGACCGCTCACTGACGTGCGCGACGGCAGTCATGGCCCGCTCGGCTCGTCACTGGATAGCAGGGATAGTGGGATACCAGCGAGCAGAGTATTGCGTCCTCAGGACGCGTCGCGAAACGCCGAGCCGACGATTCACCGTCGGGAAAATCAGGGACAGCGGGAAAGGTTAACGAAGTCCGACAATCGCCCCAATCGCGGCGGCCCAGAACACGAAGTTCCACCTTAACAGACTCGCACGGGATTGGGCGATTTCGCCTTGGACGGCGGCCAGGCCCGTATGCAATTCTCCACGCAGTTCGGCGATCCGTTGCTCGAGCTTCGCGTCGCGGACTGGGATCAGTTTGTTGCGGGTAGCAGGGATGCGGGGATAGCCGGGACAGAAAACGAAAGCCGAGCCCGTCCGGTGCGGTCCCGAATAGCAGGGATAGCTCAAATCGTGTCATCGTCGTGGAGGCGGACCGCCAGTTTGACAATGCGAAGCCCGCGTGGAAATGCCCCCATCACGCACGAATCCGATGACGCCCCTCGCCCGCCTCCAACCCACCGTGCGGGATGGTTTGCATCACTCGGCCGAAGGGGGTCAGATTATGGGTATGCCCGCACCAATCGCAGTCACGTCCATCGAGGAGCTGCTCGCGTTGCCGGAGGACGGATTGCGCCACGAGTTACTGGACGGCGAGCACGTCGTGACGCCGGCGCCGGCGTTGCCGCACCAGCGCGTACTGGCAAGGATATTCGCCGCGTTGCATCCGCAGGTCGCACCCTACCGACACCTCGAGTTCCTGAGTAGCCCTGCGGACATCAGGCTGGAGGCAAAGACCCTCGTCCAGCCCGATCTGTTCATCCTGCACGTCGATCCGGAGCATCCGCCGGCAAATTGGGCACAAGTCGGCGTCCCCGTATTGGCGATCGAGATCTTGTCACCGTCCACGGCCGCCCGAGACCGCGGCAAGAAGCGGCGCATCTACCAAGACGTGGGTGTTGGTGAGTACTGGATCGTAGACATCGACGCTCGGCTCATCGAGCGCTGGACACCGAACCAAGACCGGCCGGAGATCGTGACCGAAGAACTACGGTTCGAGTGCCCCGGTGATGTCCGCGGCACTTTGGACCTCAACGTCGTGTTCGAAGGGGGACCGAAAGGATAACACCTACCTTCAGCTCCAATCACTCAGGGGACAGAGGGGACAGAAGGGACAGATGGGGTTGTGAATGAGTGAACCAACGTGATTTGCCGGCCACACCCCGCCGTTTGCGACGCGTACCACGCGGTAGGCACGCCCACGAACTCCGAGATGCGCCCCGCAAACCAGGAAATGCTGGGAAGAACGAGGTAATACCCGTCCACAATCGATGCTTGCCGGCCCGCAATCGATGTTTGCTGGACCGCAATGGCCCAATGCAACGAGCCCGGACGCCGGTGCAACGTTCCATAGGACCCATGGAAGGGTGCCCGTGCCATTCGTATCCTTGCACACACTCCATGGAGGGGTGCACACGGCGGACGTACGGTTCCGAACGCCTGGTGGACCCGTGCACACGGCCATCGTGGACCAACAAACAGGTGTTGTAGGCCAACAAACATCGATTGTAAATGGCCCTTTGCACGGGATCGTTCTTCCGATGACCACACCGATGCCCAACGTTGAGACGCATTTTTTTGCACTTGCGTTCTCGGCCCCGCCGAGCTTATGCTCGGCGTATGGATCCGACGCGCCCGGCAGGACACCTGATGTCGCTCCACGAGTACCTCGCCTTCGAGGAGAAGAGCCCAATCAAACACGAGTACGTGTCGGGCGAGGTGTACACCATGACCGGCGTCACCACGCGGCACAACCTGATTACGCTGAACATCGCCAGGCATCTGCACGACGCGGCGCGTTCACACGGTTGTCGAGTGTTCGCGACGGATGTCAAGTTGCAGGCGGCGGACCGGGTGTACTACCCCGACGTGATCGTGGCCTGCGGCAAGGCCGCCGAGGTCGAACTGATTATCCAAGAACCGTCGCTGGTGGTTGAGGTAACGTCTCCCAGTACCCGGGCAACGGACCGCCGCGAAAAGCTCGACAGCTATCGGCGGATCCCGTCGCTTGGGATGTACCTGATCGTCGAGCAGCGCCGGCGTCACGTGTTGGTGTACGCGCGAGATGCGAACGGCGAATGGGTGCGAGGCGAAGTCGTCGGCGAGAACGACATTCCCATTCCGGCGCTCGACACGCGGATTTCGCTGGATGAGATCTACGAGGGCATAGAGCTACCGCCGCTCGCCGTCGGGGAGGGTGAGCCTTGGGAGAACTACAGCGATGAGGAGTTCGAGGAGTTCTGAAGCCGGCGCGGTCCTAAGCCCCGCCGGTGTCACGCAGTGCTTCCAGCTCGGCGACCGCTTCGAGATCTCTAGGCCGTCCGGCCGCACGCTTGGTTCGAATCAGAGTCGGCAGGTCGAGGCACCAACACGCTTTTCCAAAGAGTTCGATTTCGATCGAATGCGAGAGCAGATCATCGTACCCGCCACCTCCGACGATCTCACCGAGTAGGTCGATATCGCCGATGGTAGTTGTCAACGTGAAGTTGAGACCGCGCTTCAGCGTCGCGGCGGACCAGTCGAAGGGCAACCCGCGTGGGGCCCCACGTAAGTACGGCTGGTACGGACCTAGGCCTTTCTCGAGCCGGGCGAGGTTGTCGTCGGTGCGGCCGTAAACGACATCGATGTCTTGGGTGAGTCTGCTCGATCCATGCACGGTTGCCGCAAGGCCGCCGACGAGAATGAATTCGACACCGCCCTCGCATAGGGCAGCGAGGAGCTTTGGGAAATCGGTCACTTCCGCCGCGCTATCTGCCCCGCCCGTCGCGCCTCTTCGGCGAGCCGCTGCAACTCCATCAACGCCGCGACGCGCTCCGTGGGCGTCTTCTGGAGATTCTCGCGGAGCAGCGACTGGTCGAGATCACGCTTGTACGCCTCGATGACCGGATCGGGTTGCATGGCTGCGTCGTCTGCCATGAGGTGCTTCGTCTTCGCCATGTTCGAAAACTAACGACGTCGGCCATACCTGCATCGAAGTTGGCCGCCGCTCGCCGCCGGGGAGGTGAGTATTGGGAGGACTACGGCGATGGGGAGTTCGAGGAGTTCTGATCTCCAATCATCTTCCTCCCCACCGGTATTGATAGGCCAGCACCACGTTGTCGTAGTCCGGTCCCTCTTCGATGCGTTTAGACGAAGCCAGGACAAGCTTGAAGGCGTGCGTGCGCGCAAACGGGAACACGAGCGTGCCGGAGAACCGGAACGTGGCAAGCGTAAAGTCGCGCAGGTCTCCGTCGACCGTCGGGCGACCACCCGCCGCATACCCACCACTCACGGCGAGCCACATCCCGTTTCTCAGCGCCTTGATGATGTGAACCTTCCCAGCGAACAGCGGTCGTTGGTCCAACGTTTGCCCACCGAAGAAGTCTCCGTTTCGCGAAAAGAGCCATGCGGCAACATGCCCTTCGAAGATCCAGGAACTGACGGTGTGGGAAATCCCCGTTTGTATCTTGAACGTCCAACGATGGGCACCCAGGTTCAATAGTCGCGCGGGGTCGTACTGCCCGATCGGGATTCGAGTTCGGATACTCGCACCAACGATCGTCTTCGGACGATACGACGCGAACTCGGCCAATCGCAGGGCGGGGGCTCCGACGAAGTTCACCGACAAGCGAACGGCGGGGTCACCGAAACCCGTCGCTGAGCGTGACGAGTCTACACCACTCAGGACGCCGCTCCAGTCCGCGAATGCGAACGGTACGACGACATCCACCTTGCTCGACAAACCGAAGAAGGAGATTGCGCGCACGTAGGCGCCGACGAAGGCGTGAATGTTGGCCGTGAGATCCTCCACCGGGACCGCAGGATCCAACAGGACATTCCCTCGCGAGTATCCATAGGCCAGCACCATGAAGTTGGTCCCGACCGGGAGGTTTGTGAGGTTACGAGGTTCGAGTTCTTGAGAGGGGGCTGGCGAGTTAGTGGAGGCCAGCAGAACCAAGCAGCTCGCTATGACCGTCGCCGGCCGATGGGCGATGGCCGATAGCCGATGGCCCTTGCGCATCAGCGCGTCGTGCAGCGGAGAATCGAGTGGTTCGCTATCGACCATCGACTATCCACCATCGACGGATTCCATCGCCTTCGCCCGCCGCGCGACAATCGCCTTGATGACCGGATACGCAAACCACGACAGCTCCCAGAAAATCGGCCCCGCGAACGCGACCGGTACCGTGATTGCCGCGGTGATGGGCTCCCCGGTGATGCGGGTGGCAAGTTGCTTGGCTTGCAGGTCGGTCACATCATCGCGGAGGAGGCGCCGGTTCTTGCTCGCGTATCGCCACGCCAGGGCGCCCCAAAAACCCACGTTGGCAGCCGCAAGGCTCTCAAAGGCACGGGCGCCGAGTGCATCCCCAACCTCGATACCCATCCGCAGCGAGTAGAGAAACACGAGTAGCGAAAAGATCTGCACGATGGACAGGACACTGTGCTTCGTATCCGTCCTGTTGAGTGCGCTGGTGAGCGTATTGCTCTGCAACCAGTAGACGATGGTAAAGATCAACCCAACGAGCAGAATCAGTAATGCCAGCCACTCCGCACTGAAGTACGCCCCAAGCGACGGCCAGCTTGCGCCTGCGACCCCCGGACGAGGTATCAGATCGAAGATGCGCCAGATGGTGATGGCATAGACAACGTCAGTCAACGTGCCGAGCCGTTGCAATTGCCGCACACCTGGATCCGGGGCATCGTAACTCATGCGTCACATCCTTTCAATCGGCCATCGTCCATCGTCCATCGACCATCAACTATCGACTATCGGCTTGTCGAATCGCCTGCATCACGCTCAAGGCTCGCGGATCGTCGGGATACAACGCGGCGAAACTCGTTGCGTGGCGCGCCGCGTCTTCCAGTTCACCCATCTCCAAGTTGGTGGTCGCGAGTGCAAGTAGGATGTCCCGGTCATACGGGTGACGCCGTGCAGCGGTCTCCAGCACCCGTACGGCATCGCCACTCCGTCCGGCCGAATGGAGAGCCACGGCGTGCACGTAGCTATATCGCGCAGACTCGGGTGCCACGTCCGCCGCAATGCGGAATTCCACCACCGCCGAGTCGAGTAGCGAGCGTCGCACGAACCAAAGCCCCAAGGCGTGGTGAAGGGCAGGGGCATCGGGATCGATCGTGAGGCCCGTGCGCAAGACGATCTCCCCCTCGGTATCGCGATTGAGCGCACGGTATAGATCCGCGAGATTCACATACGATTCCACCATCGTCGAGTCCCGCTCGATTGCCGTGCGGAACGAAGCTTCGGCTCGTTCCCCGTCACCCATCTCGAGGTAGGCGGTCCCAATATTGAGATGCGCTTCGGGACGCTCACCGTTCACGAGCTGCGCTTCGACGTATTCCGCGAAGGCGCTGTCGAACCGTATGGCACCCGACACACCGAGCGCCTCACGGGGCACGGCGGTGAGCCCCCGTGCGGCGAGAATCCGAATCACGAGTACGGAATCGACGAGCGGTTCGAAGAGGATGCGCGCGCGCTCCTGCGGCGGTACGAAATCCACGGCGCGAACGGCACCCAGACGCACGATAGGGTCGTCGTCCTCGAGGGCCACCTCGAGCGCCGCCAACGCACCCCGACTCGGGAATCGCTGAAGCAACGTTGCGGCCGTACCGCGCACGATGCCCGCGACGCTCGTATCTCGCACTAGCGCGAACAGGGACTCCGAAACTGCCGGATTCCCGGCACGCGCCGCAGCGATCACTTCGCCAAAATGCGCCTCGGTCCATACGCCGTTGGGATACCACTGCCGAACGGCCGCAGCTGCCCAGCTGTTTGACCGATCGACGTGACAGTTCGAGCACGCGTTCGACGTGCCAATGGCCGCACTCAGGTCGGGCCGGGGAATGCGGAAACTGTGATCGCGCCGAGGATCGACCACCATATAGGTTTTCGGCACCATGTGGCAATCCACACAACCGACGTTGTCACCGCGATCGTGGAAGCTGTGCGTCACCGCGTCATATGCCGATGCCAAGTGGCACTGCGAACACATCGCGTTCGGATCACTCGCGATGTGGGGCGAGTGAGGATCGTGGCAGTCGGAACAGGTGACGCCGGCCTGGTACATCTTGCTTTGGATGAACGAACCGTAGACGTACACCTCGTCGAGGATCTGCCCATCCGCCTCGTACATCCCGTCCTCGAGGAGTGAGGGCAGGTGGGTCTGCAAGAACAGACCGCCGGGTTCGTAGTCTGCCACGGAAAGGCCTCGGCGGGCGTGACACCGCGCACAGGATTCGACTTCCGTATGGTCCACTCGGGTCGCAGTCCGATGCGCAACGATGCTCCCTGGCTCGAACTCCCACCGCGCGGCGTCCAAGCTCCCCAGACGCGTCACCAAACCTAGATCGGATCCGTCATCGGCGTCATAGGCTGCGGCCCACGCCACGTGCGCGCTTCCCGGACCATGGCACGCCTCACACGCAACGTCGATCTCGGACCACGTCGTCTCGTACGTATCGGTCGCGGCGTCGTAGCCCTTCTGCAGATTGGTCGAGTGACATTCGGCGCACTGATAGTTCCACGCTTGATCTCGACTGGTCCAGTGGAGTGGATGCCCCGCGAGAACGGAATCACCCGGATAAAGATGGAACCAGCGTTGCCCACCCTGGCCGGTAGAGCGCTCGTCCCACGCGAGACCAAGGGTTTGCAGACGACCGTCGGGGAAGCGAATCAGGTATTGCTGGAGCGGGTCGAACCCGAAGACATACGTTATCTCGTAATCGGCGAGTTCGCCCGCGGGTCCATCGGTGCGCACGAAGTACCGTCCGTCACGCGTACTGAAGGTCGACGTGATATCGGCGTAGGTGAACGTCGCGTCATCGAAGTCGCCGAGCACGGTTTCGGCCGTCGCTGAGTCCATCGCGAGGTCGTGGTGCGAACCGCGCCATGCATCGTAGGCATTCTCGTGGCACGATTGGCATTCGCTAGAACCGACGTAGGAGGGCGGGGCGTCGGGAGCGCACCCCGCCAACAGCAACCCGACTATCGGGCCTAAGAGCCCGGCTCGGCGGCGCCTGTAGCGCCGAGCGTACGCTTCAGCGTCCAAATCTCTCGCCTCGGTCGGGCCCGTCTAGCGCCCTTCCGCGTCCGCACATTTCATGGTGTTGGCCAGCGTGCGACGTTGTCGCGGCAGCACCACCCGAATGAGCCGCAAGCGTCCATAGTCGTACACATCGATCCCGTCGATCACGCCCTGCTCAGATTCACTCATCCGACACAGATAGACGTCGTTTCGATCCGAGCGAGATCGGAACATGATGAATGAGCCCAGTTGCACGCTGTTCTCGATGTTGTTGCAACCGAAGTCGTTGGACGACGCGATGCGACCGAAGTCCACCACGAACACGCGACACAGTCCCGAACTTGGCACATTCGCTCGAGTGATCGGCAGGTCGATCGGTGGCCCATTCATGATCTCTTGCCCTTGCGGGGCAGGTTCGGCAGCACCACCTCCGGTGTTACTCGAAGAACTCGAACTCGAACACGCTGCTGCTACCAACCCAACGGCAACGACTGCTCCCACACTTCTCACGAACTTCATGCTGCCTCCTAGTAAGTATTACGAACCTGCCTTGGCATCGTACACAAACAAAGCACGCACCTTGTCCCAGAAATCTCCACCCAACACGAACAGACTCGAGATCAAGAGCACGTCGCCGCCAATGACGTACACCATGCGCGCCTCCTCATGGGCGGGCAAGTGATGACCGAAGTAGGGTTCGATGAAAGCCAGCCCGAGCGGTACCGTGAACATGACAAGTCCCATTCTGTAGCGCCTCTTCGAAACGCGATCGGCCGGTCCGTGGGCGGCCATGAACCTCCCGAGGGCGCGCTTCACACGGTTCGTGATGGCGTCGAATCCGGCCTTGCCCATGATCGCCACGGCGGCGAGCATGAAGAGTTCCGGAATACCGACCATCAACAAACCGCCGAGTCCCGTCTTCCACGCCGTCGGCAGATCAGACGCCGCTACAACCGGCACTAAAAGGGGGCTCAAGAACCCGACCACAAGCACCGTGACGCCCACGACTAGGCGTCCGCGGGGTACCGGCTTCAATCTTCAGCCGTCCCCATCGTCCCGTGGCGCGAGTCGCCCTCGGCGATCAACCACCCGGGGGACGCAACTTTTCCATCACCTGACTGAGCGAAAAGCTCGCAGCCCTCTGGCGGGGCGGAAACTCCTGGAACGTCGCAAGGAATTCTCCGACGTAGGTCTGCGCGGGAACGAACATGAAAACCCGATCGAGCATCCAGTCGTAGTACGTGTTGCTGGTCCGGTCCGCCCGCTCGTACGGATCACGCCGAAGATTGAAGATCTTTGGGATCCGCAGCTCCGTAAACGGGTTAGCCCATATTTCGAACGTACCCGTAACGCGCTGTTCGAGAAACACGATTTTCCAATCCCGGTAACGCAGCGAACTCAGGTCTCCATCGTCTGTGAAATAGAAGATCTCCTGCCGGGGGCCCTCGTCCGTCTGACCGGTCAGGAACGGCAGGAAGTTGTACCCATCGAGATGCACCCGGTACGACCGGCCCAGCGCCGGCGAATCGTATCCGGTGAGTAACTGCTCCTTGACATCGTCGTTCCCCGCGGCAGCCACCAACGTCGGCAGCCAGTCCATATGGTGCATGATTTCGTTCGAGACCGCTCCGGCCTCGATTCTTCCGGGCCAGCGCACCATGGCCGGTACGCGCCACGCGCCTTCCCAGTTCGTGTTCTTCTCACCGCGGAACGGCGTTGCTCCCGCATCCGGCCACGTGTTGTAATGCGGGCCATTGTCGGTGCTGTAGAACACAATCGTATTGTCGGCAATCCCGAGCTCGTCCAATAGATCGAGGAATTGCCCAATGTGCATGTCATGCTCGACCATGCCGTCCGAATATTCGTCTTGTCCGGAGATCCCGCGCAGCTCGGCCTTCACGTGGGTCCGAAAATGCATCCTAGTGCCGCTCCACCACACGAAGAACGGCGTCCCTGCCGCGTTCGCATCGCGAATGAACCGGCGCGCCGCAGCGGAGGTCTCGTCGTCCACCGTCTCCATCCGGAGCTTGGTTAGCGGGCCGGTATCTTCGATTCGCCCGTCGGCGTAGCTGTGAATCACGCCCCGCGGGCCGAACTCCTCTCGAAACCCGGGTAGGCGTTCCTCGGTTGGGTAGTCCTCGTTCTCAGGCTCCTCTTCGGCATTCAGGTGATACAGATTGCCGAAGAACTCGTCGAATCCGTGATTGCTCGGCAGCATCTCATCGCGGTCGCCGAGATGGTTCTTCCCGAACTGGCCCGTCGCATACCCCCGGTCCTTGAGCAGGACCGCGATGGTGGGGTCCTCGACCTGCATCCCGAGTTCGGCACCGGGAAGCCCGACCTTGCTGAGACCAGTGCGGAAGACGCTCTGCCCCATGATGAACGATGATCGGCCGGCCGTGCAGCTCTGCTCGCCGTAGTAGTCCGTGAAGATCATGCCTTCGCTGGCAATGCGATCGATGTTCGGGGTTCGATAGCCCATCACGCCCATGGTGTAGGCGCTGATATTGGACTGGCCGATGTCGTCGCCCCAAATGACGAGAATGTTCGGTTGGTTCTGCGCAGAGGCGGGTGCCGCGAGCGCCACGAAGGCACCTGCCAAGAGAGCGCATCTCAACGCGCGTCGTACAAACATGTCAGTTACTCCCGTGAAATGATGTTGATTCCGTTGTCACCGCAGGTGACTCCATACCCATTGATCATTCAGAATCCGACACCAAACGACAGACCGTACACGAGCGTCCAACGTCCGTTCGCGACATCGGCCATGAAGGTTGGCGCAAGCGAGATCGTCTCGTTCACTTCGAACCAGTACGCGGTCCCGAAGCGAAACAGAAGTTCCCACTCCGTCTCCAGTATAGTTTCTCCGCCATGTTCGACGGTGGTGGATGCCGCTTCGGCCGCCGGTGCCACAAAAACAGACCACCCGCGCCAGGGGTACAGCAACACAGGCACTCCGATAATGATGTCCCGCTCGAGCCTGCTCGAAGCCATCTCCACCAGAAGCAACCCCCAACGACGAGCATACTCGGCGCCTATCGTGAAGCCAGTGTCGTCATGATCGAGGTGGGTAGTTGCTCCCAGAAACGTCGCGCCGTGGTTCTTGTGGTACTCGTGCCCGCTCGCACCCGCGGTCTCGCCGTGCTCCTGTGCGCGCAGCACGTTCGGTGAGCCGAGCAACGCTATGGCGGTCACCAGCAGCAGCGAGACTCCGGCCGCCGGCTTCATCCAACCGGAATCTGGTACGACACGTTGAACCGGATCTTGTGCTTCGCCACCGGCCCGGGCCAATCACTCGTAGCGAATTCCGTCGCGTACTCGACGTAGAAATTCCAGGAATTGTTGGGGCGCACCAACACGTGCCCGAAGCGAGCGCCGACGGGCACCTTCCAACCGCCAAATTCCCAACTGTGGCTGACCACCAAATCGTTGGTGGCGAGGTACCACCCCTTGCCGAGCCCCACGTTGACGAATGGGTTAATCACGATCGGGTTCGCCCCAGTCTCGATCGAGCCCGTTGGTATGGGATTATTGGGGTCCACGACGTCGCGTTGCCCCCATGTCTGTTGAACCAGCAGGCCGGCAATCACCTTGTCATTGAAGAACCGCTGAATAATCGCTGCGGCAAAGCCATACTGCCACTCACTGCTTCCGACTTTCTCACTGCCCGGAAACACGACGTCGGGGCCGAGTCCGGCGCGGCCGGTTGCCCACTCGAAGGGGATGACAAGTGCAAACAGATCCGTAGGCGAGATACCCCACTCGCCGTCTTTGTTCTCGGTAACGCGAACCGTTAGGCGGGGGAGGAGGGTCACTTTGCCGAGGCCTATGGGCGCGACCATGCGAAACTGGGCAAACCCCTTGTTGCCTTCGGGGCGCACAAAACCATTCGCCAGCGTATCCTGTCGATACTCCGTCATTGCCTGGTAGGCAAGCTGGAAAGACCACTGCGAGGCCGTGTTGTCGTTCGCCATCGATTCGCGGCTCTGTTGGCCTTGGGCCGTCATCGGCGTCAGCGCCAAGATCGCGGCGACCAACGCCGGTGCTCCTGTTGTAACTCGGTAACGAAGGTCCATCGTTCTAACCCCTCTCTATGGGAACGCCGGACGACTCGTGGCGCTAAGCCTAGCCTACTACGGGGTTCGGCGGAGGGCGTATTCAAGATTGTTACGTCACGCTGATGGTGTGCTTCTCAGAGATGGCAAACGTCATCTAAATGAGCATGAAATTATCGTGAAATGCTGGTGAGGGCGTTGCCGAAGCATTGGGGTTGGAGAAAGTGAATAGGAGGTTCGCGGAGAAGGGACCTGACGCTCATATCATGGAAGAGCCGATGGCCGATAGCCGATGGGGTCTCACAGTCCCACCTGCTATCGGCTATCGACTATCGACCGCCGTTCACGGCGTATACCAAATCGGACTGGTGTACGCCCGTTCCTGCGTGATCATCGGCACTTCGGGCGACATCGTGACACCATACCGAGCCGCTTCGTAGGCGGTCCACCGCGGCGTCGGAATCTCCATGATGCGTGCGTAGTAAACTGCAGGCTGCGACGGATCGAAATCCGGATCCTCCCACACCGTTATCAACTCAGCGGCACCGATCGTGTTGGTCCACGTGGCGGAGGCAACGTCAACGGTGTTACCAACCAGTGGGAGCTTCCCATCGGCACCGAGCCGACGGTTGCCAGACCACGCGACGTCATACACGTGCTCGTGACGGTCACCGTTTGAATCGACCCAGCCTTTCACGATCTGAATGCGGTCCAGATTGCCACTGTACGGATCTTTGAGCGCTGCCACCAGGAAGCTCGGCGACCGCGCACCACTGGGACGGGCAGGGAGGTCGGCTCCCATTGGCACGCCTTTGGTATAGCCAATATCCGCAGGCAGGCGGCGCATCGCGTCGGCTTCTTCGAACTCCCAACCACCGAAGAATCGCACCCCCATGCGCGATCCGGTCGTAGCATACGTCTCCTTGCGCTTCATCGCATCAAAGAGCGCCGCGCGGGTGTTCTCCCGCGCCCACACAGCCGCGAGTCCCGAAGCGAGTACGCTCCACCCCGGATACTCGGCGTCCCCGATCTTCGCCATCGGATGCGACCAGCGCTCTGGGCTAGGCTCCGAACTCGAGTGCTTCCCAAAGAAATTATCTTCGCCGGCTGTCGCGAGACCGGTGTGGCTATCGGTCGAGCCGATCATTCCGAACTTGTACGGATTTACGCCAAGACGTTGCTCGACTTGCAAACCGAGCTGCAACGCGGAGCGCGCATACTCGTACTGCAACATGTCGTCTTCTTTCATGGCCGACAGGTCGAGGTTGCCCTGATCCCAGGTTCCGTAGTCTGCGAACTCGTCGTTCGGGGACAAGAAGGGATGCGTCTCGCCGTCGCCCTTGATCTGCGTAGCCTCGTAGAGAGGCTCCCACCGGTCTCGCATCTGCGCATACTCGAGATCGATGGGCTCGCCGGTAAAGGATTCGATCCAGGGGAACATGAGACCGTTCGACAGGTTGCCGTTGTGCGCAATCGCCATGATGCGCCCACCCGTTTTGTCTTCGTATCCCTGGAGCCATTTCCAGAGGTCCCGTGGATTGTCGCTCCCCAATGGAGCCACGGTGGTGTACGGCTCCAGTTGAATGGCCTGGGCGCCGCCATCACGATAGATGACGACGCGATGGAGGTTGTACCCACCGGTCGTCGACGTCCACTCATATCCATGTAAGGCCGTGTATCGGCCCGGTTCGTTGTATTTCTCCGCGGCCGTGATCGCCTCCTCCCAGGCCGATCTGAAGCCGTCCGTCCCGGGCAGCATACGCAGCGCCTCCGGCATGGTTCCTTCCGTCAGGCCCTGGATGATTTCGACCGCCACCGCCACGGCATCCTGCCCTCCACGTTGGATCATCTCATACCAGCGCTTGCCCGTCGGGTCAGCGAGAAAAGCGGGGTCACCGCCGTACAGTCGAGGGAAGAACCCCATGTTGTCCGAATGGTCGGCAACGACGAGAAAGTCGAGTGGCCGCGATAGTTTTACCCTGAGGCCCGTTGAAGACGTCAATTCTTCGCCACGGGCAAATCGATGCGCGTCGTCAGGACTCAGTCGCGCGCCAAAAGCACCGGCGTCCATCGACATACCTGTATGCAGATGCGTGTCGCCCCAAAAGACTTGCGTTGGGAAATTGCGGCCGGCATACGGCGAGTAGTTCTGTTGTCCGGGAAACGCTCGCAAGAGCGCTTCTGGCGGTGGGACCGGGTCCTGTGCTCTGACTGGGGATCCAAACGCTACCAACACCATCGATACAAAGAGAAAACGCGTGATCATTCTAGCCTCAGACATTGGAGTATGGTCCGCTCTTCCGGAACTACGAAATCTAACTGGGGCGCACCGTTCGTCAGGAAGTTGTTACGGACCGCTTCCCAATGAGTCGGTGCACGATCAGGACTGCCACGATTGCCAACACCCCCACGACCAACGCCAGTTGGAACAGTCGCCAGAACACGCGATCGATCACCGCATATTGGCGCTCCACCACGCGTTGCACCACAGAGTCGACGCCTGCCATTACCGCGGCGCGCTCGGCGGACACTGCATCCATCACGATCGCTCGTTCGGCACGAAGTGCGTTCAGGATAATCTCACGCTCCACCTTCAGGTCGTTGATCGTATTGTTGCGCAGACGTTCGATTTCCAGCAGCACGCGGTATCGCTCGGCCCCAATAGCCTCGATCACCGCCACCCGATGCTCCGTCAGAATCTCGGGAAAATCCTCCATGAGCATCGTGGATGCATCCATGAGATCGAAGAACCTGGTGGCCTCGTCCATCTCGAGGCCGCGGCGAACCGCAATCTGCCCCGCCCAGATCGCCTGTTTGAACGCGGTCTCGTTCAGGTACGCGACGCGCTGCTCGAGCCGGTCCAACGAGCCCTCCAATGAGACGAACACCTGACCAATTCCCCCACCTGACGCCCCGAGGAGCGCAGCCGCCTCCCCCATGATCGATGGGCGGACGAACGGCACATCCACAATGGGATGGTGCTGTACCCATTGGTCGACCGCGGCGGCCAGCTCCTCGTTGCGCTCCCCAGCGCGGACGGCCTCAGAGAGAACCTCGAGTTCGGCGAAGGCGCGGTCCAAGCCTTCCTGAATGATGAACCCGTAGTCCCCAAAGACCCGGGCGCCGTCAGATGAGGCAATGAAGTACCGGAGTTGTTGGATGTACGCCCAAGTGTCGATGCCCGCGAGGAGCGGGTCCGACCGGAGCGCCGCATCGTGTGCCGCTGGGATGGCCGACAATTTGAGCAGGATTGCACCGCGCTGGATGTCCCCATCGTCGGACGCGGCAATCACGCTGTCGGCCGCCACCTCGATGTAGGTCGCAAACCGTCGCCCAAACTCCCCCATGCGGGCCCGCAGCTCGGTGGCCGAAGCAGTGACCGTGCCGGCCTCGCGCATCAAGGCCGTCTGTTGCGGTACCTTCGGGCAGGCAGCGACCGACAAGGAAGCACACGCCAAAGCGAGCATCCGAGCAGAGGTTTGTAACGGAGCGTTCAACGCCATGAACTCGAATGCTCTCCGGGGGTAGGACGCACGTCAAGCCCCTTGTACCTTTCTTCACAATCTTCGACACCAAACAGGCAGGAGAAGGTAATGCGACTACATCTTGCAC
>JBDHLU010000121.1:0-11182 GCA_039656555.1 Gemmatimonadota bacterium
TGGGAGGGTTACGTGACCCTCGAGATCTCCAACACCACGCCCCTCCCCGCCCGCATCTATGCTAACGAGGGAATCGCTCAGGTGCTTTTCTTCGAGGCTGACGACGACGACGTTTGCGAGAGATCGTACAAGGACAAGAAGGGCAAATACCAGGCGCAAGTCGGCGTGACATTGCCCAAGATCTAGTAACTGTATGCCTCTCGTCCGCTGCCCTACTCACGACATTCCGTACAATTCGGAGAATCCCCGCGGCTGTCCGGCATGCGCACGCGAGAAAGAAGTCGGCACGGGACAGCAGGACATCATGCGGGAACTCGCTCGCAGTTCCCAGACGATGGGTCGGCCGGACCTCACCTCAAAGGCGACGCCGATTCCGCACCGCCGGTCCTCGAAGAGCGTCGAACGCATTAGGCGAAGAAACGCATCTTGAAAAGATCACCGACCGACTCCTGCAGCGCCGGTTGTTGTCCGCAGCGGCTGTGCTGATCGTTGTCTTTGGCGTCATCGTGATCACCACATCCGGGCAACACTTCGTCAAACAAGAACACCCGCGCTTAGTCAAAGATCAATCGCTTCTGCGCCCATTGGCCGTCCCGGTCAACGTCCGGATGGAAACTGTGTTCTCGGTCCTCGGTACGCAGGCACCTCGAGCCGTTCCCAACCAACCACGCTTGCAGCGGTATTCCTATGGCACCGACTTGGAAGTCGATGCGATCAACGGACGGGTCTATGCGATTTCCATCCGGGTTGCAAGTCGCGTGTGGCGCGGTCTTCGCGTCGGGATATCCGAAGCGAATGCGCAGGGTGCGCTAGCACTTCTCGGTGCTCTGCGACAATTTGGCAGTCCGGTCACGACCCAACCGCGTGACATGAGCGGATACAGCGTATACCGGTCCTTGGACGAACGACCCCGCAAGACGATCGGTGTGGAGGTGCGTCCGCCGAACGGATGTTACGATGTCCTGGTGGACGTCCAGCCGAAGCTGGCAGGGTTCTTGGTCGATGGGAACCGGCGGTATCCCGCCCTCGGTGAAGGCAAGGTTGCCGCCGAGTGGGTCGTGACCCAAATACGGATCGTGAGCCGCAGCATACGTGGTCCGTTTTCTCAAGGGGTTGCTTGCTAGCGGCAGCAAGCGGTCGCTACTAGAGACCGAGAGGTTGCATGACAGATCCCCAATCGACATCGACCAAGAGTTCCTGGTGGCTCGCGTTTCGCGTGCTGGACGAACCGGGCGCAGTGTTCGCCGAGATCGCGACCAAGCCACGATTCCTGGTCCCGTTCCTCGTATTGTTCGTCGCCGCACCCGCGTTCTTTGCGGTCACCGCCCCCGATTCGGCCTACCAGACGCAAGTTGAGCAAGGCATCGCCATCGAAGAGAGCCGGGACCCGGGGTCAGTCACGTCCGAGCGTCGCGCCGAACTGATGGAGGAAGCGGCATCGCCAACTCGCCGAGCGATTTTGCTTGCCGCCGGCGTCTTTGGTGGCCCCATCGTTATTGCGATCGTCGCTGCTGTGCTGATGTTGATCTTCAACGCCATGGCAGCCGACCGAATCACCTTCAAGCAAGAGTACTCGGTGATCCTCCACGCATGGATGCCACAGCTGTTTGCGGCACTGCTCGTGCCCATCCTAGCGATCGCCGGAATCGAGGAGCTGCAGCTCTCACTCGGGTTCCTGTTCTCCTCGGACCAATCGTCATTCATGTACCAGTTCGCCAACGGGATTACCCTGTTCGGCGTGTGGAGCATGGTGCTCGTTGCGATGGGCAACCAGGTTTTGTCGAAGAGTTCGTCCCTGGGCGGCTCGCTTACGATCGTGGCCGGACTGTGGCTGTTGGTTAGGGTCGCCGTTGCCGGCTTGGCGTCGCTTGTGGCAGGATTGGCCGGGTAGAAAAAAGGGGAAAGATCAGACTCCACGGTCCAGACCTTTCCCCCTTCCTCTTCCTACTGTTCAGTCGTAGTCGCCTGGGTCTTGGCGGCCTCGACCATTTTCCTCACATCCTCGAGTAGTTGCTTGGCATCGTAGATGATGCCGTCTTTGATGGTGTACTTCACGCCACCTACCCGTTCGACTTTTCCGGTCTCGTCGTTCAAGCGTACAGCACCGGTCCCGTAAAGCACCTTGAGGTCTTGAATCGGATTCTGTTCCACGATCACGAGGTCGGCCAGCATACCGGGCCGCACGATACCGATCTCGACCTCCTGCTCCTTCGGTCCATAGAGCGTTTCTGCCCCACACAGGGTCGCCGACCGCACGGCCTCGAGGGGATGGAACCCGGCTTCCTGTAGCAACTCGAGCTCTCGTATGTAATCGAAGCCGTACAGTTTGTAGATGAAACCGGAATCCGAACCGGTGCATACCCTACCACCGCGGTTCTTGTATTCGTTGAGAAAGGTCATCCACAAGCGGTAGTTGTTCTTCCACTCGATCTCATCCTGCGTAGTCCAGTTGAACCAGTAGGACCCATGGCTCGACCGGCTTGGAGTGTAGAACTCCTGCAAGGATGGGAGCGTGTAGTCATCGTGCCATTCCGCCTCCCTGGCGCGCATGATGTCGCGGCTCGCTTCGTAGATGGTCATCGTGGGATCGAGCACGAACTCAAGCTCGAGCAACTCATCCATCACTGCGTTCCAATGATCGCTGTACGGCTCGGCAGCTTGCTTCCACAGGCGCCCGGCTTGACCGAACCGGTGATATTCGTCGTTGTAGTTGTAGTCGTACGGGTAGTCTTGCACCGTTCGATCGTCGAACAGCGCCTCCGGCAGGCCGTACCAATGCTCCATGGAGCCCAAGCCCAGGCGCGCGGCGTCAAGGACATTCATGCGCGCTACACCCATCTGACCGAGATGGGCCTGGGTTCCCAACCCGTGCTTTTTGGCCTCATCGATAATTGCGGCCATGACCTCTGGATCGTATGAGCCGAGTTTGAACCCGTCGGCGCCTTTGTCCGCGGCCCATCGCACGTACGCACGAGCTTGTTCCGGCGTGTCGATTCTGCCCTCGTCCCAACCGCTCCCAGGACGCACATAGACAAAGAGGCGCGGCGCGACGATCTCATTGGCCGCACTTCGCTCTTGAGCCTGGAGCGTCCAATCTACGCCGTTCCCCGAGCCCGGATCACGAACGGACGTGATGCCGTGTCCCATCCATAGCTTGTAGACGTACTCCGCCGGTGTCCCTTGGGATCGTCCACCAATATGTCCGTGCAAGTCGATGAATCCTGGCATGACGTACATCCCGTGGGCATCGACCTCCCTCGTCGCCCCATCCGGGCGTCGCTCTTCATCGATCGGGACACCCGGTGCTCCGACACTCCGCACACTCACGATGCGGTTGCCCTCGATCACGATGTCCATCGGGCCTTGTGGCGGTGCGCCCGTTCCATCGATCACGATCGCACCACGGATGATCAACCGCTCGAACGGCCCATCCCCTTCGTCGGCACGCCGATCTGGGGCGTGCGGCACACCCTCACCGCCCTGTGCGTGCAACGTCGCAGCCGGCATACATAGAAGGGCCAACACCAAGGTTGGGAGTACCATTTTTTGGATTCTCATTCTCACTCCGGTTCGTAGACTAGTTGATCTGGAGTTCCAGGCTCATGCCGAAATTCTCACGAGCCGGATCCGTCACCACTACAAAGACACGCGACCCCTCGGGCACGCCGTCCAGGGACAGGGATCCAGTAAAGATATTGGGCTCACCCGCATAGCCAAGCGGCGCCTCGCGCACCATGCCGTCTGGTCCGTACACCTGAACACGCACGGCCACCCGGTCCGCATCCCACAATCCCGCCGGCTCCAACGTGCATCCGCACATCATGCGCACGCGCACCCGGACTTGGATCTCGTGCGCACCGTCAGGAATGTGGGTTGGTTCGAGAAGCTCAACGATGAATCCGTGAAGATCTAGCACCACACCATCGCCCAACAGGTCCTGCCCGGGAACCACGAGCATGCGCTTCGTCGCCCGTTGCATCGCATACGCGAACCCGAGCGGCCCCTCGCCCACGAACTCCAACACCGTCGGCTCATCCAGCTCGATTGTGACCGTAAATTCGGCCGCCCCTGGTGTATCGAACACCGACGCCCCTCGCGTGATGGGTTCGACCACGATGGCCTTGGTATCTCCCGTGCTACCTTCTTGAATCCCCTCAGCCAATACCTCGCCAGTCTCGGCATTCTTCACCACTATTCGAGCGCCGCCAACGCCCGATCCAATGATCTTGGCGTCATGTGCCACCACCCGCACGCGAATTTGTGTCTTCGTCTGGGCGTTCACGGGCGATCCTAAGACCACCAATGCAGCCAGCCCGACCCAAATACGCCACAGCTTCCAACGTTGCATAATCTCCTCCGTCGTCCTTGTCCCACCTCAGCGATCTTGGTAAATCTGACCGACCGGCACCGTATCGGCTATCCCTCACTCGAACACACGAGGCCCCGTGGAAACCAGACCGCTCACGACTGAGGTTGAATACGAGGCGTGTGTGGATCTGCAGCGGGCCACCTGGGGCAGCGATTTCCGGGAGTTGGTAGCGCCGGCCCTGCTCAAGATCGCCCAGAAGATCGGAGGGATCTGTGCCGGGACCTTCCACGACGGCAAGCTCCTGGGGTTCGTATACGGCCTGGCCGGCTACGTTGATGCCCGACCCTTACATTGGTCCCACATGCTTGCCGTTCGAGAAGACCACCGCGATCAGGGAATCGGCAAGATGCTCAAGGAGTACCAACGGGAGCAGGTGATCGCAGGTGGGATCGATCGGATGTTGTGGACCTACGACCCTCTCGTCGCTCGCAACGCCCACTTGAATCTCAACCGACTTGGCACCCGCGTACTCGAGTATGTTCCCGACATGTATGGTGAAAATCCGATGAGCAAGACCGACTCGGTAATCGGCACGGATCGGTTCATTGTCGAATGGGATCTGACATCGGGCGGCACACCTTCCGATCCAGCGGTACCCCGAGATGCCGTGGTGATCACCATTGCGGGAACGGACGACGACGACAAGACGCCGGAATTCCCAGAGGATCAGACGGTGCTAGTCGAAGTACCGGAAGACATCCAAAAGCTAAAGTTGACCGCCCCCCACGAGGCTCGGGCATGGCGCATATTGCTCCGCGAAGCATTCCTTCGATACGGAGAACTGGGATATTCGGTTGCGGGCCTCGCTCGCGATCGCCAAGCCGGGCGGGCGTTCTATCTCCTCCAACGACGTTGACCATGTGATCCACCTCTCACGCATCACAATTCGCGAGATCGGGCTACGCCTCAAAGAGCCGTTTCGCATCTCTTCTGGCGTAACCCAGGAACGGCGCGTTCTCCTGGTTCAGATCGAAGATCGAGAGGGGGCGATCGGATGGGGCGAATGCCCCGCCGGAGAGTTCCCACACTATTCTCCGGAAACGGTCGACACCGCGTGGGTCGCGATTTGCCAATGGATCGCTCCGCTGGTGCTTGGCGACTCGTTCGACCAGCCCGCAGACTTGGCAGACCTACTGGCAAAGAACATTCGGGGCCACCGCATGGCCAAGGCGGGCGTCGAGATGGCGACCCATGAAATGCTGGCGCGCAAGCGGGGATGCTCTCTATCCGAGCTTCTTGGGGGCACGCGCGAGTCGATCGAGACCGGGATTTCCATCGGTATTCAGGTGAGTCCCGAACGCCTGGCCGAAAAGGCAGTCGCGGCCGCCGAGGCCGGGTACAAACGGATCAAGGTGAAGATCCAGCCGCTCGCGGACGAGAAGTATGTGGCGATGGTCCATGAAGCGGTTGGTGATCGCCTTCCCATCATGGCGGACGCCAACTCTGCCTATTCGCTGGACGACCTGGAAGTTCTCAAACGCCTCGACGCGTTCAATCTATTGATGATCGAGCAACCGCTCCCCTGGGACGACCTCGTGCGACACGCGGAACTCCAAAGACACCTGACGACGCCCCTGTGCCTTGACGAGTCTATCGTGTCGTTGGACCGGGCAGAGGACATGATGAGCTTGAAGAGCGGACGCATTATCAACATCAAGCCGGCTCGGGTTGGCGGATTCACCGAAGCGATACGCATCCATGACCTAGCGGTGCGGCATGATGTACCTGTCTGGTGCGGCGGTTTGTTAGAAAGCGGCGTGGGGCGAGCGCACAACGTGGCCTTGGCTTCGTTGCCAAACTTCAAGTTGCCTGGAGACCTGAGCCCGAGCAATCGATATTGGGACCGAGACATCGTCGTACCAGAGTGGACGATGGATAACGGGAAGATCACGGTGCCCCGGAAAGCACCGGGCATGGGGGTACAAGTTGACATGGATTATGTGGAGTCACTCACGGTACGCATGGAGACCATGTCCGGATGACCATGACATTGGGCTCACCCGCACACGAACGCATCGTAGCAATCCGGCGGGACCTTCACCAACACCCCGAACTCTCCTGGCAGGAAGAACGCACCAGTCGGGTCATCGCTGATCGATTAGGCGAACTTGGAATCGCGTTTCGAAAGGCCGTCGCTGGAACCGGTATCATCGCGGACATTCCCGGGCAAACGTCGACGTGCATCGCGCTGCGCGCAGACATGGATGCCCTACCGTTACAAGAGGAAACCGGTCTTTCCTTCGCCTCGACCAACGAAGGCATCATGCACGCGTGCGGACATGACGGGCACGTTTCGATATTGCTCGGCGCCGCCGAACTGTTGGCGCTCGAAGAAGACCTTCCAGTATCCATCCGGTTGATCTTCCAGCCCGCCGAAGAGCTGGGCGCCGGAGCCAAACGCATGATCGAAGAGGGCGCGCTAGAAGGCGTAGATATGATCTTCGGCGGCCACCTGGACCGCGGCTACGATCCCGGTGAGTTGATCGTCACCGAAGGATGTGTGAATGCATCGACGGACGAGTTCTACATCACCCTGTCAGGAACGGGTGGCCATGGCGCCCGACCGCACGAAACGGTAGACCCGCTGGTCGTGGGAAGTTTCCTTGTGAGCGAATTCCAGACGATCATCACGAGAACGCTTGATCCGACGCACGCCGCCGTGTTGTCTGTCGGACAGTTTCACGCTGGGACGGCACCGAATATCATCGCCAACGTCGCGACAATGGACGGCACGTTGCGCGCCCAACACCCTGTAGCGCAAACCAAGCTACAAGACGGCGTCCGGCGACTCGCTGAGGGAATCGCCGCGGCACATGGCGTCGATGTGAAGGTCGAGATTGTCGAGGGTACGCCTCCCGTCATCAATGAGGGTGTACCGCTCACGATTGCGCGATTCGCCGCAGAAGACGTGGTCGGGGCAGCACGGGTCCGGCCGATGTCTTCGGGAAACATGGGCGGTGAGGATTTTGGATTTTATGTCGAGCAGGTGCCCGGTTGCTTCATCCGCTACGGAGCCAGACCGCCAGGAGAAAGCTATCCCGCCCACTCGAGCCGTTTCTGGTGGGATGAAGCGGCGCTTGCCCATGGTGCAAATTGGATGCGGGCGGTCGCGATCGCTGCCGGACAGCACCTCGATACGTAATGATGCGCAGAAACTAAACCTTGCGACCGGGCCGCTTCACATCGAGATCCTCCCCACCCCGGCGCATCACCACCAACCAACCGACCAATCCCACTGCCCCCCCCAATCCTGCCCCGATGGTCAACTGAACAACTCCCATTGTCCCGCGGTCAGCACCGGTCGCAAGGGCAACCGCCCACCCGCTCAAAAAAGAAGCTGCCCACACCACGACGGGGGTGAGCAGCCATCCCAGAGCGCGGACAACCCGTTTGCCGCGCGGCGCGGTCACCGCCTATTCATCACCGACGTCACCACGACGTGGATGACCAAACCCAACGCCACGGCCAGAGCCATGGTGCCGGCATGAAACGGGCTGATCGAAGTCACCACGAGTATCGCGAAGACGACGAGGGTGAGGATCATGCTCTGCAGCGCAATTGCAGGGAAGGAAACCGACCCGTCGCCAGCAACATTCGCCGTCACCCAGCCACCCAACCATGCCAGTGCCGCCGAGCCCATCCACCAGACAGGCACATACCACCAACCGCTGCCGCCCCCGATCGCATCCCAAGTCCAATAATACACATCCAAGGGCCGCAACACGGCGGTGTCGATGACCGTGAAAGCCAGCGCACCCATGAGCCCCGTAAGTGCCGTCCACGCGATCGAATCAACCGAGCGGGGTTGGATCCGCATCGCCGGGAAATACGCGAATACGCCACCGCCAACGACTACGAGGAGCGACTGGACGATCGTTTCTGCCCTTCCCTCCATGGGGCGGGAAACGAACGCAAACACGACGACCCCGATGGCCGTGATGACACCGAGAATTACGCCACCTCCCACGATGGACCGTGGGTCGGATCGTTCGATTAGGACCGGTTCAGCTACCGCTGTCATGAAGTGTGCTCCGGATCATGGAACGAGACGGCGGAAGATACCAACAACGAGTAGGTGGGGAAAGACGGGGCGCGGGCTAGGACCGATCGACGATCCCGAGTTCCGTCGCCGCAATGCAAAGGCCGCGAAGGGTGAGATCCGGCTCCACCTTCTCGATCTCCGACGACAACGGGGCGATCATCCCCACCAGGCCACCAGTGGCCACTACGAGCGGTACCGCGTCACCCGGCCATTCCGCCTTTATGCGCCGGACGATCCCGTCTACCGAGTCAGTCGCCCCGAACAATACGCCGGCGCGAATGCAATCTTCCGTGCGTTTCCCGATCACCCGCTCCGGGACCACGAGTTCTGTTGCGGGCAGCTTTGCCGCATGCCTGGTAAGGTTGTCGGCCGCAGTGCTCAGCCCAGGAGCGATGACCCCACCCAGAAACCTCCCATCCTTCGTGATACAGTCGAAGGAGGTAGCCGTGCCGAAGTCGACCACGATCGTGTCACGTTGGTAGAGTCTGGCGGCCGCGAGCGTGTTGACTACGCGATCCGCGCCAACTGTCAGCGGTTCGTCGACGTCGAGAACGATCGGCAGCGCGGATCCAGGCCCCACCGCTTCCGGTCGCACGCCGACCGCCTTCTCTACGCCTTCGGCGAGCGCC
The DNA here is from genome assembly GCA_039656555.1 of Gemmatimonadota bacterium. Taxonomy (GTDB): domain Bacteria; phylum Gemmatimonadota; class Gemmatimonadetes; order Gemmatimonadales; family GWC2-71-9; genus CAMYLY01. Next base: position 9,041 of record JBDHLU010000121.1, read on the forward strand.
ACCGTCACAGCCGGCGCCACGGACGCCTCGACCGCGGCATCGATCTGGACCGGAGAAATTCCGGCCTGCGTGATAAGGGAAGTCAGCGTGGCCGCCCACTCGTCAGGCGTCCTCGCACTGGCTGTAACGAGGCGCCATTTGACGTCCAGCCGATCACCCACGAAAAGCCCGATGGTGATCTCGGTGTTCCCGATATCCAATGCCAATAGCATGCTATCGCAATCCCCCGAGCATTCCGCCCCGCCGGCCAACAACGATGAGAAGAGCCACGCCGATACCCAGATGCAGCCAGGCCAGACTCCCCCCCATGTCGAGCATCGGCAGGTCTCCCTGAAGGTCGGCGCGACCCGCCAATCCGAACGCGAGATGGGTTCCGACTGCTGTCCCCGTGTAGACGGACGACACCAACAGCGAACCCGAGAGAACATAGAGAGACCCCGCGCCTAATGCCGTCGCCCCGAGGATCCACGCCCGTGAACCCAATCCAGGAATATCGCCCCCGACCATCCAGGCCCACGCTCCGGCCACCAGGGCGGCGGCGATCACCAACACGACCCCGCCAGTTTCCGGATCGCCGACCAACAGTCTTCTGAAGCCAAGTTCGTAGGTCACGAGAGCGCCAGCTACGGACGCCGGGACAAAGAACAAAAACCCTCGAAACACGGTGAATTCACACGAGTTTGGCGCTGAAACGTCGGGAACACTGAACAGGCATGCCTGTGACCCGACGTCTGAAGCCACCGCCCCGATCGCGTATGGCACCAACGCCAATACCACCGCGCCGATAAACCACTGGGCGTAGGGCCGTTGGGGAACGAAGGCGACGACGAAGCCCCAGGCCAACACCCCGGAGATCACGATCACCCACAATCCCACATCCACCAGACTCCTGGCTTCCGTCGCCAAACCGACCTTGGAGAATCCCATGGCCAGGCTGAACGCTGCCGCAACCGCTACGACTGACCACGGAACGAACCGCGCCCTGAAATCACCCTCAGGCCAGAGCCCGATTGGGGCGCCCAGGCCTCGGATGACCGAGGCCGTCAAGACACCGATCGCCAGAATCCCGATCGAATGTCCAACAATGTCTGTCAGTCCCTCCGAGTGCACGACCCACCAGGACCCGATGATTAGCATCACAGCGCCCATTGCCCTGACCCAAAGGGGCAGTTCACGCGGTGACAACCGTACCTCCAACTATGCGTTCCACGCCACGCTCCGTCTCCACGAGTAGTGCTCCGTCAGGTTCGATGCCCCGGGCTATCCCGTCGACCGGCTCCGATAGCACACGGCCCACAAGCCAATCCCTATCCTGAAACTCCTGGCATTCGGCCGGAGTGAGGTTGGCCCCTCGAGGCATTCGCCGCAAACCTGGCACGAGCTGGTCGAGGAGCGCGAGTCGCGAGATCCCGTTGACTGCCTCGTCTACGGCAATCGCCGAGTCGACGAGGGGGGCGGGCAACGGACCATGGACGTTGATCCCAACCCCCACCACCACCCAGTTTAGTACCGCACCCTCCCAACGCGCTTCACAGAGAACACCACCTAACTTCTTGTCATATAACACGATATCGTTGGGCCATTTAAGTTTTACATGAGGTCCGATATCAGGAATCGATCGGGCTACGGTCAACCCGACTCGCAAGGAAAGCACCCCGACATCTCCCGGGTGACCTTGCCATATCAAATAGGTGAGCCAAATCCCTGTTCCCCGTCTGCTAGCCCACGGCCTACCATGCCGACCTCGTCCCTCGACCTGTTCATCCGCGATGATGACAGTTCCGTCGGGAGCGCCCTCGGCGGCAAGTTCATGCCCCAGGTCCAAGGTGCTCCCCACCTGTTCGCGCCACACCACTTGGGGCACACCCCATCGGGCGGCCAATTCCTCCACCCCGAGCGCCCCTAGCGGCGTTACCGAATCAGTGCCCACGCGGTTGTAAGAGCGCCCAAACCCCAGAGGTAGGGCGCGAAGAAGTGGAACGCCTGAGACCGGAGCAGAGCGATCAAGAGTTTGATGGCCGCGATTCCCGCAATCAGAGACGCGACGAAGCTGACCGCAAGCGGACCAGCCCCAACGCCTCCGACGCCATCGGCCAGATCTGGAATCTGCAGGACGGCGGCCCCTGCGATGGCGGGAATCGC
>JBDHLU010000122.1:0-14818 GCA_039656555.1 Gemmatimonadota bacterium
CGATTGACCGTCGGACAAGCGAGTGGGGCCGTCATATTTGCGTCCGTTCTGTTCGTGGGCTCTGCCGCTGCGTTGAATACGCTCTGTCTCATTCTCTCTCCGGTGGCTTTGGTCTGGATCTTGACCTACAGCTTCACGAAGCGTTTTACGAGTTGGTCGCACCTCTGGTTGGGTGCGAGCCTAGCCATTGCGCCGGTAGGCGGTTACCTGGCGGTTACAGGCAGGTGGAGCGAGCCACCTTGGACGCTAGTGGTCGTAGCCGTAGGTGTACTGACGTGGGTCGCGGGGTTCGACATATTCTACGCGTTGCAGGACGAAGAATTCGACCGTGGACATGGGCTCAAGAGCGCCGTGGTTGCCCTCGGTGAGCAGTGGAGCATTCTGGCCGCGAAGGTGCTCCATGGTATCACAATACTGATGCTGGTTGCGTTTGCACTGGGCACACCCTTCGGTACCTGGTACTACGTTGGAGTCGTGGTTGCCGCGGCCATACTTGCGTGGGAACACCATCTTGTGAGACCGGGTGACCTGAGCAGATTGGACGCGGCATTCTTTCAAATGAACGGCATCATGAGCGTGGTGGTGTTCGTGTTCGCATTGGGAGACCGCTTGCTGTGACCCAACCGTGGATCGTGGGTGTGACTGGCGCATCAGGGGCGCCGTATGCCGTTCGGCTCCTGCAAGTGCTCGTGGATGCGCGCACACCCGTGCAACTCATCGTTTCTAGTCACGGATGGCGCCTCTTCGACACGGAAGTGGGAATCGATTCTCTGGAGGGACTGAAGGCAGCGACCGGTGGAACGTGGGATCACGTCGCCGTCTTTGACAATGCCGACCGTGGTGCAACGCCTGCCTCGGGATCGGCCCCGAGTGCTGGGATGGTGATTTGTCCGTGCTCGATGGGCACGCTTTCAGCCATTGCTGCTGGGAGCAGTCGGTCTCTCCTCGAGCGAGCTGCCGACGTGGCGCTCAAGGAGCAGCGCAAACTGATTGTGGTAACCCGAGAGACGCCACTGTCGCTCGTTCACTTGCGCAACATGACGACGTTGGCTGAAGCCGGGGCTGTCGTGATGCCCGCGGCACCGGGCTTTTACCATCGGCCGGATAAGGTCGGTGACCTCGTTGACTTCATGGTGCAGCGCGTGCTGGATCACATGGGCGTGGATGCCGATTTGGTGCCGCGGTGGGAATCGTGATTGCTGGTGATGTGATCGACGGTCGACGATTGACGATCGACGTTTAGATGCGCCTCGGCATCATTTCCGACACGCATGGAGTGCTCCCCAACGAGGTCTTGGACGTCTTCAGCGAGGTTGATCATATCCTGCACGCCGGGGACGTGGGTTCACCCGACATTCTCACCGACCTCGAAGCGCTCGCGCCGCTCACAGCGGTGTACGGGAACATGGACGATTTCGCTATTCGTGATCGTTGTGAAAAGGTCGCCAACCTCATGCTGTATGGCTTCCTCATCGTGGTCACTCATGGCGATCAGTTCGGGTCACCATCGCCCGGCGTGTTGCACGAAGCGTTTCCCGATGCGGAGATCATCGTGTACGGGCACACGCACCGCCCGAAGCTCGAGTTGGTGGATAAGACGGTGACGGTGATGAACCCCGGGTCCGCGGGGAATCCACGTCACGGTTTGGTGGCTTCGGTCGGGATCATGGAATTAGAGCCTGGGATTCCACCTCGGGCCAGGCTCGTGCCGCTGGTCTGAACAGCAGTAACCGGTTGCGGGCTACCCGACGCTTGCGTGCCTTGCCAAGTAGGTCATGTACACCAGAAATCCCGTCAGCAGTACGATCCCGTCTCGTCGACGAATCGCTTTGCCCCAATACATCATCGGAAAGATGACAGCTGAAAACGCCAGCATGACCCACGCGTCAATACGGTTGGCCTCGGGATTGACGGTTACGGTGAGTACCGTAGCGGTGGCACCGAGAATGCCGAGAATGTTGAAGATGTTCGATCCGATGATGTTACCTAGTGCCATTTCGGGTTGATTCCGTCGAATCGCGACGATCGTAGTGGCTAGTTCGGGAAGACTCGTTCCTAGCGCGACGACGGTTAGTCCGATGATACGCTCCTGCACGCCCCAGATCCCAGCCAGCTCTACGGCGCCTCTCACTGCTTGATCCGCGCCAAGCGCGAGCGCGACCATACCCGAGACCACTGTTGTGATGGCTTTGCCCCACCCGGTGCCATTCTTGGAATCCGTGTGAGCGGTTCGTTCGACCTCTTTCTTCAGTTCAGCTGCCTCAGTGGCTAAAACGTCTCGACGCGAGTGGTGGATCATGAATACAGTGAAGAGCGCTAGAGCAATGATCAGGAAGGTGCCCTCGATACGATCGACGAAACCATCCCGAGTGAGCAGGACGGCGCCGGCGGAAACCAGGAACATGAACGGGTACTCGACCCGAACCGTTTGGCGCTGCACGGGGATAATGGCGATCACGGCGCCAATCCCCAGGACGGCGCCGATGTTGAAGATGTTGGAACCGATGATGTTGCCGTAGGCAAGGTCCATCGAGTGGCGGAGTCCGGCGCCCATGCTGACAGCTAGCTCCGGAAGGCTGGTGCCCATGGCAACGACAGTGAGGGCCACGACCGTCGTCGAGATCCTTGCCGACAGGGCGATGCGAGTGGCACCTCGCACGAGGTAGTCGCCGCCGACAAAAAGGACGACCAAACCGGCAACCAGTTGGATGATCGAAAGAACCACTACGTGTGGGCCGGGTGTTGCTCGAGCCAATCGCAGAGCCCGACAGTGCGGCGCAACGCGCCGGGGTACTTCCTGAACCAACTCATGACGAGCACCGTCTCATCGATCGCCTCAGCGGGGATTGGGCCGGGCTCGGGTACCGAGTCCGCCTGCTCTGATACCAGCGCCCGGAACGCCTCGTGCTCGATGGGGGATCGTGGGGTAGGTGCCGATGCCCGAACCGTTCCACGACGAATGACATATGTTCGATCGTCGCCAAACGGCCCGGGGTCAGTGTAGACGAAGCTCAGGCCTTCCAACGTCGCATGCGCCTTGGCACAGGCTCCCAGCAGCCAGGTGAGCGCGTTGAACCGTTCCCGCCAAAGCGTCGCGACTTCGAAATGCTGGACGTCGCTGGCATGTGCCATCGCGTCAATGACCTGGTTCAAAGGATCTACTCCATGACCTTCTAGGAAAGCAATGGCTGCATGGAGTTTGGCGTGGTAGTCCTTTTCTGTAACGAAGCCCGCGCATGGACCGAGACATGTCCCGATTTCGTAGCGTAGGCACGCCGCACGGCGTTCCGGTTCGAAGAGGTCCCGTTGTTCGGCAAAAGCAATTGACACGTCGAGCGCGCAGTCACGAAGCCCAAGAATGTCGTTCAATTCTTTGATCCCATCCTTGAGCCGGCCAACCTGTGTGAACGGACCATAGTGCATAACGTCGCCGGAGCTGGCCCGAGATCCAACGTGAATTTTCGGTGCGGGTCCGCCCGATACCTTAACGAATCCCACGTTCCGTCGCCGCTTCATTCGTGAGTTGTAGACGGGCCGGTGCTGTTTGATCTCACGCAACTCACGCAACAGCGCCGCGAATTCCGACGGCACGTAGTCCCATTGAATGTCGTCGGCTGCCAGGAGGATGCGCGCGGCCTTGTCGGGGGCCTTCGCACGAAAGTAGGACATGATCCGCGTCCGAAGTTGCTTGGCCTTCCCAACGTAAATGACGCGGCCCGTGGCATCGACCATGCGATACACGGCGGGTCGGTCTTCAGTTAGCGTGGAGACACGTCGCTTGAGGTGCGCGTGGTCGCGCAGGGGGAGAACGAGGGCGGAGGTTATCGCCAACCCCTCAGCGAGCGAACAAAACGGTGAGTGAAGAGGAACTTCTCATATAACACCAGGTCCTTGCGCGCCCGTCCGAAATCGGTGAACAACTCTTTCATCTTACCCTTGCGCGTCACGTAGATCCGAAACACTTCGGCGAAATCCTCGAGAGGATGTGTCGCTGCGTAGGCGGACACGAACCCCGGATGCACCCGCGTCATCTTCTTCCTCGTAAAGTTGACCCAGGTGTTGGAGCATGTTCCATGGAATCTCGTCGCGGCGCCGAACGTTGACCACAAAGGCTTGATCGATCTCGATGAGTTTGGGGTGCTTGGGGTCCACCCCCGAAACACCAGGGCGCAAAAGGATCCGGTAACCCCAATCCTTGATCCACGAAGCCTTCAACAGGTTACGCACGCGATCGAGCGCTCCGCTGATCAGGTCCTGTCCGGTCGGATCGAATCCGCACCACGGACACACATGCCACCAATCTTCCACACCGCGGCTGCAGTGAGGGCACGTACCGATCTGGTCGTCGGACCATCCTTGGTCACGTCCACACCATGGGCAATAGGGCATCGGGTACTGCACGCCTCCGCCGCAGCCCCAATCGCACTTCGCGTTCTTCTTGAATCCCTTCGGGGCCAGAAGCGGCGTTGCCGACGAATAACCTTCCTCGTAGATGTCGGATCCACACCAGGGACAGAAGCAGAACAGGTCTGACACCACCCATCCGCAATAGCCGCATTCGGCGTCCGTGACTGGCGGGTCGTCCCGCCAGGTCAATGCGCGGCCGCACCACGGGCAAAACGGCCAGAACCGTTTTAGGTTCTGCCCGCACTTGCAGCGCAACTCCTGACGTGGTGTTGGGTGACGGTGCCTACGCTTCAGGGCCATAACGTTCCATTGCCATCGTGACGATGCGTTCGACGAACGCATAGTAATCCATTCCAGCTTTCTCAGCGGCATTTGCCATGTCGTGGCCGAAGCTGATGAACGGATTCGCATTGGCCTCGATCATCCAAACCTCGTTCTCGGCCGTGAGCCGTACGTCGATCCTGGCATAGTCGCGCAGCCAGAGAGCACGAAAGGCGGTATAGCAGATTTCCTCGATCTGCTCGAGCGCTGCCTGCGCGATGGGCCGGGCAAAGACGTTCCGGATACCCTTTCGTTCACGGTACGGGACGTTCCACTTGGCCGCCTTGGTTGCGATGCGTTCGTACGGATTCGTCCGAGCCTTGTCGAATACCATCTCCACGATCGGCAGCACCTGGAGCTGCCTGGCGTTACCGAGGACGCTGACGTACAACTCGCGGCCCTCGATGAATTCCTCGGCAATGGCCGGTTGGCCGAAGTTGTCTCGGATGTGGATCACCCGCTCGGCCAAATGCTCGAGATCGTGAACAACGGAGGCCTTGGCGATTCCGGCTGAAGCATCCTCCTGCAGGGGTTTCACGATCAGCGGAAACGTGAGGTCCGGTGGCGATGTCGGATCGTCGGTCAATCGATAGGTGAAGAATCCTGGAACGCGGATCTCGTGATACCCCAGCAGCTTCTTGCTCATCCCCTTGTTTCTCGATGTCAACAGGCCTATGGGAGCTGTTCCGGTGTACGGGAATCCCTCGGCTTCGAGAACGGCTGGGAGGACGTAATCGAGCCGGGAATCTCCGTGGAATCCCTCGGCACAGTTGAACACGAGATCCGGGTCGTATTGCTGTATGCGTTCGATGAGGTGTGTGAGGTCGTCATGGACTCCTATGAGGAGCACCTCGTGACCATTGGCCATGAGGGCTTCGGCCACTTCATATTCGGGCTCCTCGACCTCCGCTGTCACCTCTTTCTTGAAGTCCTCGTCTTCCCATCCGTCATACGGCGTGTCAAAGACGACGGCCACCTTCATTCGGTCATCCCCTGACACCGATAACAGAAGGTAGTGGCGCGCGCATCGATACTGTGGGTGGTCACTAGGCGGGTATGGCACCGAACGCAGGGCTCGCCGCCACGACCGTACACTTGCAGTACATGTTGAAAGCCACCCTTTTCTCCGGTGCTGGTACGGTAGTCGCGGATCGTCGTACCACCCATTTCGATGGCAGCTTTCAGCACCCCGCGCACTGCCCGGTGCAGTCTCCGAAAATCGGCGGTAGAAATTGTGTTGGCTGGCCGTGAGGGATCGATCCGTGCCCGGAAGAGGGCTTCATTCGCGTAGATATTGCCGACCCCGGCGATCAATCGCTGGTCCATCAGCGCCTTCTTGATTGCCTGACGCGTGCGTCGCATGCGATTCTCGAAGTGTGCTGAACTGAATTGTGGAGTCAGGGGTTCGGGCCCGATCCGCTCAGTATATGTCCGCCACCCCTCGGAATCCAAGAGCCTGATCGTGCCGAGCCGTCGCACATCGCGGTACACGAGGAAGGATCCGCCACCGAGGGAGACTTGTAGGACCGCATATTTGCGTTGTTCGGCGGTCAGACGGCGGTCATAGATGAGGAGTTGTCCCGTCATGCCGGGTTGAACCACCAGGCGTTGGGCGCGATCGATTCGGATGACGACGTGCTTGGCCCTACGTGAGACCTCGGCAACCGTAGCATTCCGCAGGGCCTCGAGGAGGCGTGCCGGCCGCACATCTCTCAAGACGTCCGCATGGTAGAGCTTGGGGTTTCGGAGTGTCCGGCCAACTACCTGGGGACGCAGTTGGCGGACAATGGTTTCGACCTCAGGTAGCTCCGGCACGCGCTACCTCGCGCCAAGCGATATCGCGTCGGAAGACCGCGTTCTCAAACGCGACTGCTTCCGCCAGCTCTCGACTGCGTTCTGCGGCTTCGGCGACCGAGCCACCAAGGCCGGTGGCACACAGCACGCGCCCACCACTTGCGCGCAGTGTTCCTTGCTCGTCGAGCTTGGTGCCCGCATGAAAGAGAATGGTGCCCTGGGGCAGCGTCGATGGCACGTCGATAGCCGCGCCCTTGACGGGTGCGGTGGGGTACCCCGAGGCCGCAACGACCGTCGTTACCGCGGCTTGCGTTGCGTCTACGCGGCTGGGGGCATTCCACGTTTCGCCATTGGCGATGGCAAACATGTGTGCCGCTAGGTCGAGGTCGGCGGCCGCCGGAAGCACGACCTGCGTTTCGGGATCGCCGAACCGACAATTGAACTCGAGTACGAACGGAGTGCCGGAGGAATCGATCATCAATCCAGCGTAGAGCATACCGCGGAACGGGCGGCCGTCAGAGGCCATTTGCCGTAGCGTCGGCGTCAGCACCTCATCGGTCGCCCGCGACAGCAAGGTGTCGCTCGCGATGGAAACCGGCGTGTACGCCCCCATCCCTCCGGTATTGGGCCCGGTGTCCCCCTCACCCAGCCGCTTGTGGTCCTGCGCCGAGGGGAGCAGCATCGTGTGTTCTCCGTCGGTCATGGCGAACACGGAGAGTTCCTCTCCCTCGAGATAGGTCTCGACGATCACTTCGTGACCGGCCGATCCGAACCGCCCACCGAACATCTCGCGGACCGCGTCCGCCGCCTGCTCCCGGGTTTCGCAGATGATGACGCCTTTCCCGGCGGCCAGTCCCGAGGCCTTGACCACCAAGGGCTCCGAATGACCCGAGACGTAATCCAAGGCCTTCGCCGCGTCGGTAAAGGTCTCGCTAGTGGCAGTCGGGACCCCGGCGGCCAACATGACGGACTTCGCGAAGGCCTTCGACGCTTCGAGTTGCGCGGCGGCCCTGTTGGGGCCGAATGCTGGAACACCCGCGGCGTCTAGCGCATCAACGAGTCCGTCAGCGAGCGGCGCTTCGGGTCCGACAACGACCAAGTCGATACTCCGCTCGCGCACCGCCTCGACGAAAGCCCTGTGGTTGTTGATGTCGATGGAGAGATTGGTACCGAGAGTTGCGATACCCGGATTTCCCGGTGTGCAAAAGACAGTCGCGGAGTGGGAGAGCGCCCAACACAATGCGTGTTCGCGCCCCCCGCCTCCAACGACCAGTACGTTCACTTCTTGGCTCGCTCCTTGATCGCGTCCGTGAACGCCGAAGCCGCTTTCTTGGCCGCGTCCACCATGTCGGACCCCACCTCCTTGGCGCCCTGCGCATAGTATTTCGCGGCTTCCGCGAGATCAGGGCGCAACGGCCGGTCTTCTTCTTCCTGGCCGCGGTGGGTGTACTCTCCGTTGATGATACGATCGTAGACCCCGTCGTCAATCCACTTTTGTAACTCCGCGGCGCGCAACGTGTGGTGTGGGTGGGTCATGCCAACCGTGTTGAGCAGCTTGTACACGTGATCCAAACCGCCGAGATCTTGGTATTCGCGCGCCTGTTCCATATAGACGTCGAGATCGGGGTTCGCGATCAGTGGCACTGGAGCGTATTGCTCTGAACCGCTCGCGAGCCGCATGAACGTGCTCTTCGACGATTTTGGGTCCTGGGTTGCCAACAGTCCGGCCCGGTCGGAGGACAGTTCACTTTTCCTGAACCATTCGAGAAGCGCCAACTTGACTGGCAGCAACGCCAGGCCAGCCAGGAAAGGCAGGTTCTGAAAACCGAACATCAAGATGAGCAGGGTAATGGTGCGGTAGAGCGCGTGGCCACTCATGATATGCCCGAGTTCGTGTCCAACGATCACGCGGGTTTCGTCTTCGTCCAACAGCCGCAGCATAGAAGAATGCAGCACGATGAACGGGTCTTCGAACCCGACGGCACTGGCATTCACGATGGGTGTCTGGGTGACGTAAAGCTCCGGTTGTTTCGGCCAGTCCATTGTCTGCGTCACTTCGGTCATCATCGCGTGCAACCCCGGGAACTGATCGGGTCCGACGCGAACCGCATCGGCCTGGAAAATGAGGCGGATGCCGCGCTCGCCGAAGAACGCCATGATTTTCTTGACGGCCTCGTCAAACCCGGGAACTGAGCGCAGGGTCTGAAGGGCCGCACGGTCGGCTGGGTGTTCCCAACTGACAGCGGATATTTCGGTCAGCACATTCGCCATTACTGCCTCCTGATCGTCGCTATTAGTGATTGGGGTACCGGCTCTTCCCTACGTGGGGCCCGCACACCGGTTTCAATATGCGACTTTAGGCGTTTCCCGCAGCCTCCAGGGCCTGATCTAGGTCCTTCATCAGATCGTCGAGATCTTCAATTCCCACGGACAGGCGCACCAAACCGTCGGTCAGGCCCATCTCTTCGCGCATGGCCTTGGGTACCGATGCATGGGTCATCGAGGCCGGGTGCCCCACCAGGCTTTCGACGCCACCCAACGATTCCGCCAGCGCAAAGAGCCGGATCTCTTCTACGAAGGCCCGTGCCTTTTCTAGCGACCCGAGTTCGAGCGAGATCATCCCGCCAAATCCGGACATTTGTCGTTTGGCGAGTTCGTGTTGTGGGTGACTGGGGAGGCCTGGATAGTACACGCGCTGGACGCCGGAATGCTCGTCGAGCCAAGCGGCGATAGCGCGACCAGAGGCATCGTGTTGAGCCATTCGTAACGTCAACGTCTTCGTTCCGCGCAGAGCGAGCCAGCTGTCCAGCGGCCCGGGAATGCCTCCTGCGGCGTTCTGGATGAACGCGAGCTGATCCGCGAGGTCGTCACGAGAGGTGAGCACCATGCCGCCCACCATGTCCGAATGCCCGTTCAGGTACTTGGTGGTGGAGTGGATGACGAGTTCGACGCCGAACTCGATCGGTCGTTGGAATACGGGCGTCGCAAAGGTGTTATCGACCGCGACCACGATCCCGCGATCTTTGGCGAGCGCTCCAACCGCTTCGAGGTCGGTGAGGCGCATCATCGGATTCGTAGGCGTTTCGATGAAGATCATCTTCGTGGCATCGGTGAGAACTGCCTCGATGTTCGCGACGTCCCGTGTGTCCACGAAGGTGAACCGGAGCCCATGTCGCTCGAAGATGTGGGTCATCAGGCGGTGGGTGCCGCCATACAGATTCTCACCCGATACGACGTGGTCACCAGCCGAAAAGAGCTTGAGCACTGCGTCCGTGGCCGCCAAACCGCTGGCGTACGCGAAGCCGTGCGTAGCGCCCTCGAGTGCGGCCACATTCCGTTCGAGTGCGTCGCGCGTAGGATTCCGCGTCCGCGCGTACTCGAATCCCTTGTGCTCACCCAGTGCTGTCTGAACGTAGGTCGATGTTTGATAGATAGGGGTCATGATCGCACCCGACGCTTCGTCGGGGCGCTGGCCGGCATGTACGGCTCGCGTAGACAAGCCATGTTGGAGGTCGTCGTCGAGAATTCTGGTCATCTGAACGTTCCGCTTGAGGCGGGAGGGAAGCTACATCCCATTGTAAACAAACGGCAACCGATGGTTGATTCGGCCTTTGAGCCGCGGTAACGTTGCACCTGCATAATGACAACGTTGATGCGAAGCGTGTCCGGCGTGCGCGGTATTGTCGGAGACAGCTTGACCGAAGATGTGGTCGATCGGCACGTGCGGGCGTTCGGATCACTGGTAACCGAACACCACGACGGTCCGGTTGTCCTCGCGCGCGATTCTCGCGAATCGGGACCCGTGTTTTGTGATGTGGCGGCGACGGCCCTCACGGAAATGGGAATCGACGTCGTGGATTGTGGTCTCGTGCCCACCCCGACGGCTCAGCTTGCTGTCGAGCACCACGGCGCGGCGGGTGGCATCATCATCACGGCCTCGCACAATCCCGTCGAATGGAACGCGCTGAAGTTTGTCGGTTCGGACGGATTGTTCTTGGACGCCGGCCGGGTCACCCGCTTGTTTGCGCAGGCGGACGCCCGTGAATTCGCTACAAGTCAGTCTTCGGGCGAGGTCAGGGCCGACGCCGATGCGGTCGAACGCCATGTGGGTAGCGTGTTGGCGCTTTCCTTCGTCGACGTCCAGCGCATCCAACGGGCGAAGCTGCATGTTGCTCTTGATTGCGTGCGTGGGGCTGGGGGCGTCATCATGCCCCTATTGCTGGAGGCTCTGGGGTGCCGGATCACGGGGATCAATCTGGAGGCTGATGGGTTGTTCCCAAGGGCGCCCGAGCCCACGCCGGCCAATTTGACTGAGTTTGCCGATCTCGTTGCACGATCCTCTGCCAACATCGGTATCGCCGTCGATCCGGATGTCGATCGTCTTGCAATTGTCGATGAGAAGGGCCGGGCCATTGGCGAGGATTATACGCTGGCGTTTGCGGTCCGGGCCGTACTCGATCGGCAGATCGGACCGGTCGTAGTCAATCTATCTACGTCGCTGGTGGTGGATGATGTGGCCCGCACGTTCGGTGTAGCGGTGGAACGCGCACCGGTGGGCGAAGCCAACGTCGCCCAGGCGCTCATGGCGTCCGGTGCCGCCATCGGCGGGGAAGGTAACGGTGGGGTGATGCTGCCGAGTTACCACGCCGGTCGGGATGCACCACTGGCTGCGGCATTGGTGCTCGATCTGCTGGCTCGCAGTGGGCAAACGGTATCGGAACTCGTCGATTCCAATCCTCGATATTCGATCGTGAAGGCCAAAGTGGATCGTAGCGGCGATCTCGACCGAGCATATGCCGCTCTCGACGAACGGTTCGCTGATGCACGGCGGGATACGCAGGATGGTTTACGACTGGCGTGGTCCGACCGTTGGCTTCATGTTCGACCATCCGGAACCGAACCCATCATTCGGTTAATTGCAGAAGCGCCAACCACAGCTGACGCGGAATCTTTGATTTCGGCCGCACGCTCGGCGCTTGCGGAGACAGGGGTATAGAAGATGTGTGGAATCATCGGTTACGTCGGCTCGCGAGAGGTCGCACCGCTGTTGGTCGAGGCGCTTCATCGGTTGGAATACCGAGGCTACGACTCCGCCGGTGTGGCTGTGCTCAATGAAGAGGGGCTGGAGACGCACCGCGTTACCGGACGAGTCAATGAACTTCAGGACCTCCTACGGCGAATAGAGCTCAAGGGAACCATCGGGATCGGACACACGCGATGGGCGACCCACGGTGAACCGACCGAGGCCAATGCCCACCCGCACATCGATTGTGGTGGTACCATCGCGCTCGTGCACAATGGTATCGTCGAGAACGCGGCCGAACTCCGGGACGCGTTGACTACCCGCGGTCACACCTTCCGTTCGGAAACCGACACGGAAGTCATGGCACACCTGATCGAGCAACTCTACGACGGATCGTTGATCGATGCCGTGGCCGCCGCACTGCATCAAGTCGATGGTGCGTATGGTATAGCAGTCGTGTCGTCGATGGAGCCAGGTACGATCGTGGCTGCCCGAAACGGGTCGCCGCTCATGATCGGTCTTGGCGAGGGGGAGAATCTCGTTGCGTCGGACGCCTCCGCTCTTCTCGAGCATACGCGCACGGTCGTGTACCTCGACGATGGCGAAATCGCGCAAATTCGGGCGGACAGCTATCAAATCACCGACCTCTATGCCGTCGAGATCGAGAAACTCGCTACTACGCTCGAATGGGACCTTGCGACGATCGGTCGAGGCGGATACCCGCATTTCATGCTCAAGGAGATCATGGAGCAGCCGGAGAGTATCCGGAACACGATTCGCGGTCATCTGCTCGATGATGCGGGGACCGCACGCCTGAACGGCCTCAATCTGACGGACGGGGAGCTCCTCAAGTTCGAGCGTATCGTGCTTACGGGGTGCGGTACATCGTGGCATGCGGCGTTAATTGGGGAGTACATGTTGGAGGAACTCGCTCGTATTCCAGTCGAGGTCGAATACGCGTCCGAATTCCGCTATCGCAATCCAGTTGTGGACGATCGCACGTTGGTCATTGGGATCTCCCAGAGTGGCGAAACCGCCGATACGCTCGCGGCGCTCAAGGAAGCCAAGCAGCGTGGCGCACGCACGCTAGGGATCGTCAATGTTGTGGGAAGCAGCATTGCGCGCGAGGTCGATGGCGGTACGTACACGCACGCCGGTCCGGAAATCGGTGTCGCCAGTACGAAGGCGTTCACGTCGCAGATCGTGGCGCTCGCCATGATCACGCTCAGGCTGGGTCGGCTCCGTGCTCTCTCTGTTCTCCAGGGGCGCGAGATCGTCAAAGCGCTGCGACGGCTCCCGGGGCAGGCCGCCCTGGTACTTGACACGGCCGGGCGGGTGAGCAAGCTCGCGACAACGTTCATGCGCCATCAGAACGCGCTCTACTTGGGTCGCGGTTACAACTTTCCAGTGGCTCTCGAAGGCGCGCTCAAGCTCAAGGAGATCTCGTACATCCATGCCGAGGGGTACCCGGCCGCCGAGATGAAACATGGCCCGATTGCGCTCATCGACGAATCCATGCCAGTAGTGTTCGTTGCCCCGCGGGACAACGTGTATCAGAAGATTGTATCAAATCTTCAAGAGGTGAAAGCACGGCGCGGCCAGGTGCTCGCCGTCGTGACCGAAGGGGATAACAAGATTGCCGCGCTAGCCGATCACGTCATCACGATTCCCGAAACGCTCGATTTCCTGACCCCGGTACTCAGCTCGCTGCCCCTCCAGCTGTTTGCCTACTACACTGCCGTCGATCGGGGTTGTGACGTGGATCGACCAAGAAACCTCGCGAAGTCGGTGACGGTCGAGTGAATCGGTGGGGCTGACCCCCACGATTGTCCTCGCTTCAGGTTCACCGCGCCGTCATGAACTCCTCGAACGGCTCGGCATCGACCACATCGTCGATCCAGCCCAGGTCGATGAACGATCCGAGCCCGGTGAGTTGCCGGAATCGTTGGCGGTCCGACTGGCAACGGAGAAGGCGGCGGCCGTTGCTGGAAAGCACCGTGGAAAGATCGTCCTTGCGGCTGACACACTAGTCGTAGTCGATGGTCAGGTTCTCAATAAGCCGGTCGATGAAAGCGATGCAAGCCGTATGCTTGGTGCGCTGTCGGGGCGCGAACACAGAGTCATCACGGCTGTCGCGGTAGTGCGGGATGGCGAGACGAGGGCGCGGTACGAAGTGACACGCGTGTGGTTCAGAAAGCTGTCCGCCGACACGATCCGTGACTATGTGGCCACGGGTGAGCCCTTGGACAAGGCGGGTGGGTATGGGTTGCAGGGGTTGGGGGGCGTACTCGTCGAACGGATCGACGGGGACTACTTTTGTGTAATCGGTCTGCCCATCGGTCTAACGGTCCAGCTTCTGGAAGAGATGGGTCGGCCCTATCGCTTTACCCTGTAGATCCGTACGGCCTGTGCTTTCCCCTTCAACTCCATCGAGTCGAGCGCTTCGGTTTCCGGCGGCGATTTGAGCCCAGCGAGCACCGGCTCGGATATCAAGATCTCGCCGGGACCGGCTTTCGAACACAAGCGAGATGCCACGTTCACGGGATCGCCAATGACCGTGTATTCGAGTCGGCGGTCGCTGCCGATGTTACCGGCGAACACTTCTCCAAAATTGATTCCGATTCCGATCTCGACCTGTTGCTCGCGACCCTCTCTCTGCCATTTGGCATTGAGCTGCTCCAGCATGGCCATCATTTGGATGGCGGCACGCATCGCACGATCGGCGTCGTCTTCGTGACTGATGGGGGCGCCCCACAGGGCCATGATGGCATCGCCCATGAATTTGTCGAGCGTGCCGCCGTGCTCGAATACGATCTCCACCATCTCGGTGAAGTACTCCGTGAGCAAGGTCGCAATCTCGTCAGGCAGCATCTTCTCTGACATCGGGGTGAATCCACGAATGTCACTGAAGAACACCACAACGGGGCGCTTCTGGCCGCCAAGTTTCACAGCCTCTTCCTGACCCGCGATCGCTTCAGCGACGTCCGGCGCGAAGTACCGTTGAAAATTCGATCGCACTACGGCTTCACGTTGCACGCGTTCGGTCAGTTGTGAGTTCTCGATGGCCACCGCGGCAATGCCCGAGAACGCGATCAAGAACTCCAGGTCTTCGTCATCGAACGAGTTGATCGCGGTCATGTTGTCCACGTAGAGGATCCCGAGCACACTGCCTTCGCTTCCCATGAGTGGTGTGCACATGGCTGACCGCACGCTCTGCATCACGATAGACTGCCCGCCGAAACGCTCATCCGCGGCGGCATTGTCGGTGAGAAT
>JBDHLU010000123.1:0-10892 GCA_039656555.1 Gemmatimonadota bacterium
GGTTCCCGGAGTCGCAGTTCGCGCTATTTTCAATAAACGGTTCATTGAGCAGACAATTTTGACCGATTATGTTCAACAGATTGGGAACCAATCGACATTTTTGAGAACTGAGGCTCATATAGAGCCCCTTTGAGCGGGTGAAGGGAATCGAACCCTCATTCTCAGCTTGGGAAGCTGATGTTCTACCGTTGAACTACACCCGCGAATCAGGGAGTTAGCTCTCATCTAGTGCCTAGTGAGCATAAAAGTGAGAGTAATACGATTCTAAGCGATGCTGAGGCCTACGGAGAAAATATTTGGCAGCCCTGCCTGAGTACGGCAGGGCACCACAGGATTGACTCAACAGGCGAGTTTTTCACTTTGAACTTTCGAAGCTGTGCGAGCAGGCTCTGTAATTCGACCGACACGCCCTGGGAAAAGGAGGCCTCGTCGTCATCGAGTATAGGCCGCCCGAACGGGCGAGTCTGTTTCGGCTAATGCTTACGGTCAATACGTATTGACTCGCGCTTCGATCAATGACCATGGTTAATAACAAAAACAAGCAAGCACACTATGTAAACCTTTATGGGGTTAACATAATTACCTAGACGTTCCTGCAGAAAAAGCGATTATTTAGACACTTGGCCTGCGGAACGGACTGAGGGGGAAATCATGAGCAAGGGCCTCACTCTCACGCGCAGTATTTGTCGCTACGCGCTGTTCGTCACGGTTTTGATCTCATCCAGCGCGATCGCGCAGACTCCGATTGCGGGCCGCAATGTGAACATGGTGTCGGGAACGACGTTTCCCGGCGGCGACCCGTTCCTTCAGCGGCAGAACGAAGTGTCGATAGCGGTGTCGAGCCGGAACTCGCAGCACCTGTTCGCAGGCACGAACGACTATCGCGCAGTGGATCTGCCCAACGTTGCCGATCAGTTTCTGGTGGCGCCGACTATCGCTGATGCTTGGCTAGGTGTGTACACGTCCTTCGACGGCGGCAATTCCTGGTCCAGCACGCTGCTGCCGGGGTTCCCGCAGGATACCAGTTCCGAGGGGCAGGTATCTCCGATCCACGGCTTCACGACCGGAACCGATCCGATCGTCCGCGCAGGTACGAACGGAATGTTGTACTACGGCGGCATCGCCTTCAACCGCGATGAGAAGCAACAGGGCGCAATTTTTGTGGCGCGCTACATCGACAACAACAACAAGGAATCTGGAGATTCTACTGTCTACATTGATACGCATGTAGTGAAGTTCGGCACGCCGGGCCAATTCGAGGACAAGCCCTGGATGGCGGTCGACGTCCCGAGGCCGGGCGCGGGTCAGTGCACGATCGAGACGACGCAGGAGGAAGACGGGGAGCCCGTCACCGTGACCCAGACGTTTCCAGCCGGCAACGTCTATGTGATCTACAGCGAGTTTGTGGGCCGGAGCGACATCAATTTTAACTCGCGGATCATGATTGCGCGCTCTACCGACTGCGGCGCTAGCTGGAGCCGGCCTCAGCACATCACGCGTAGTTCACGCGTCTATCAGGGCGCCACAATGGCAATCGATCCTCTCAACGGGGACGTCTACGTCGCCTGGCGCGAGATCCAGACCGTCTTGAGCCAATCGGGCGACAAGACCAAAATCGAAGGTGTCAACGCCATTCACATCGTCAAATCCACCGACCAGGGACTCTCGTTCGGCCCACCGGTCACCATCGCCGAGATCAATCCGTTCGACCTGGGGACCAACGGCTGTCTGCTCGAGTGCAGCCAGTTTCGTAGCCGCGCCTTCCCGACGATGACGGTTGACGATCAGCACCGCGTCTATGTGGCCTGGTCCGAGCGCATTCCTGTTTCTGAATTCACCTCGCAGGGACACATCGTCGTGGCAACCTCCATCGGAGGGGAGAATTGGATAGACCCGTATCTAATTGAGCCTAATCCCAGCTTGACCGACGGGCACCAATTGATGCCGGCACTGACGTTCGCGGCCGGCAAACTCATGATGGGGCTTTACGACTTCCGGGACGATGTCGCACTGGGAGCCGGGTTTCCCAGCTCTGCTAATCCGTTCGATTTGGTGCCCCCAGACCCCGCCCCCGGGGTCGCCTTTGATCACTTTCAACACACCGTCGACGCCCGCGTCGCCCAGGCCGCCCCCGGGGACGCACCATTATTCGTCTCGATCCGCGCCTCCCGGTACCGGTTCGCGTTGAAAAGCGATTCAATGGGTCTAACAACGCTGGAGCAACTCCAATACAACGCTCCCAACCTGTTTCTGTTCGATCAAGGCACGAAACCCTTCATCGGCGATTACAACGATGTGGCCGTCCAGAATTTTATTTTCGAGGACGGAGATTGGAAGTGGAATATCGAGCCGTTGAGTTCTGTGGTCTTTCATTTCGCCTGGGCCGACAACCGGGATGTCGTCCCGCCGCCGGCCCCCCCCCCCCCCGAACCCCGCGATTGGACGCAGTACACCGCGCCGGGAGCCGTGGAAGGCGTACCGAGCCTGTTCGATCCGAACCAGACCCAGCCCGGGTCCTGCTCTCCCTCCACAGAGGGCATGCGTAATCAGAACGTTTATACGGCCCGGATCAGCCAGGGCGTGGTCGTGTCGGCTCCGGGCAACAGCAAGCGCCTCAGCGACTTCCAGCGTGCCTTTGCGATCTCGGTCAGGAACACGACGCCGCGGGACGTGTCGCCGTTTCGGTTCTTTCAGCTGACGATCGAACCGCCGCCGCCGGGAACCCTGGCCTCGTTCCAGCAGTTTGATACGGTTCCTTCCATCCTGCTGACGGTGCCGGCGCGCTCAACGGCTGCGCGCTCGGTCTATGTGACCTCGGCGGACCCAGATGCCTCGGTGCGTGTCGTGGTGCAGGAAGTCGATATCGCTGGGGTCCTCGTACCCCCCGAACTGGGCGGCCTGAGCGGGGCGACGGTCCTGAATCCCGATATCCTGAACCCGGACATCTTGAATCCGGACATCCTGAATCCGGATATCCTCAATCCGGATATCCTCAATGCCGAGGTTCACAATCCGGACATTCTGAACACGGTTCAAATCACGAGCATCCTCAATCCCGACATCTTGAACCCGGACATTCTGAACCCGGATATTTTGAACCCGGATATTCTGAACCCG
Organism: Gemmatimonadota bacterium; assembly: GCA_039656555.1. Classification (GTDB taxonomy): domain Bacteria; phylum Gemmatimonadota; class Gemmatimonadetes; order Gemmatimonadales; family GWC2-71-9; genus CAMYLY01. The sequence continues at coordinate 3,118 of JBDHLU010000123.1, forward strand.
GATATTCTGAACCCGGACATCCTGAACCCCGACATCCTGAACCCGGACATCTTGAATCCGGACATCCTGAATCCGGACATCTTGAATCCGGACATCTTGAATCCGGACATCCTCAATCCGGACATCCTCAATCCGGACATATTGAATGCCGCCCTACCCGAAAATGTCTCAGTCCGCGATGTAATCTTTACCGTCACCAACAACGGCAACACAACCTCCGTATTCACGTTCAAGAACTTCCTCTCGGAGGAGCTGGGAGACTTTGCCTTCCAGTTGCTGGTCTACAAGAATCACCTGACGCCCATCGCGCTCAACTGCGGTCAGACGCAGAGCGGCGCGACTGTCGGCGAGACGACCAGCCAGGAACTGGTGGTCAACATCCTCAATCCGGACATTCTGAATCCGGATATTCTGAATCCGGACATCCTCAATCCGGACATCCTCAATCCCGATATCCTCAATCCGGATATCCTGAACGCCACGTTCCCTCTGGCCCCTGGAGAGATCGTCAAAGTGGCGCTTCGGGTCATCGATCTGGACACGACAGACGGCGAAGAGTTTACGATTAACGGCGCGCCGCTCCCCCCTCCGGACCCCAACACCTCCAGCACGCTGGGAGTTCCGATCGAAGACATCCAGATCGGCGACGGCACGCTGAACGCGGCCATCATCGCCCACGATGTGAATTCCGACGACGCGGCGGCCGGTATTACGACCCCGCCAGCGGCCACGGCCGGGCTGACGATCGTCACGCAGCAACTGCCTTCGGGCCGCGTGGGCGATGCCTACGTGGCGCCGAGCAGCGTCGACCCCGTCGTGCGACTTCGGGCCTCGGGCGGCACGCCGCCATATGCATGGAGCCTCACGGCCGGTACGCTCCCCAGCGGGCTCGCGCTTGCAACCACGGGAGACGACGACATCACCGGAACGCCCGACACTGCGGGCTCGTTTTCATTCACGGCTCAGGTTACCGACGACGTCGGGAATACCGACCAGCGCGACCTGGTCATTGCCATCGCCCCGGCAGTGGGGATCGCGAGCCTCGTAGTTGTGTCGCAACCCAATCCGTGCACGGATACGGTCAACCCAGCGCCGACGTGTGTGCGTGCAGCGGAAGTCATCGTTCCGGCCGTTTCAGTGAAGGCGATCGATAGCAGCGGTACGCCCGCGGCGGGCGTCGACGTTACACTCGCGATCGGCAGCGGGCCGGCCGGTGCCGCCCTCGGCGGGACCAACCCTCGCACGACCAATTCCAGCGGCGTGGCTGTCTTCAATGACCTGACGTTGAGTCTGGCCGGCGTCTACCGATTGGATGCGTCGGCTGGCGGATTCGCGCTGGCGTCCACTGGCGACTTCAATGTGATCGCACCAGACTTGATCGTGGCCTCGCTGACACACGATCCGGCGAATCCGACGACGGCGGACACGATCACGTTCACGGCGACGGTCGAAAATGTTGGAACGGACCACGCGCCAGCCTCGACGCTGATGTTCAAGATCGGCGGTGAAACGACGGGTGATCCGCAGACGTTATTCGCCGTGCCTGCACTTGGCCCCGGTGATTCATTTTCTGTCCAGCGCCAGGCGCAGCTGACCGCGTTAGGCTACACCAACACAGCCACTGCTGATTTCAACGACGTAATCTTCGAAATCGATGAAACCAACAATACGACGACGGACAACTACGTGGTGACCGTACCGCCCGACCTGGTCGTCGAGTCGATGACCCATGCACCGGCGAACCCGACGATCTTGGACACGATGACGTTTACGGCAACGGTCAGGAACAACGGAGTGGGCCCCGCGCCAGCGACGACGCTGATGTTCAAGATTGGTGGCGAGACGCCAGGCGCGGCGCAGACGCTGTTCGCTGTGCCTGCACTGAGCCCCGGTGAGTCGTTTACCGCCCAGCGCCAGGAGCAGTTGACGGTGGCACAGGGCTACATCAACACGGCGACGGCAGACCACAACAGCGACGTCACCGAAACGGATGAGGGCAACAATACGACGACGGACAACTACGTGGTGACTGAACCGCCCGACGTACCTACTCAGGTTTCCTTCTCAGCGACAGTGACTGAAGTCCACGCGCCCCTGGCTGGAACGATTTCCATCGGCGACTCGATTTCCGGTAGTTACACGTTCGACCCCAGTACCCCCGATTTCAGCAGCAACCCAGACTTCGGGACCTATTTTGCGGTTACCCAGTTCGACGCGTTGGTTGGCAGCTATCTCGCATCAGCCACAGGAAACAACATCAATGTAAACAACGATACTGGTGGCAAAGACGAATACGACGTGATCGCTCAACCGCCTAGTCTAGTTGGTGCGCCTGTTGGCGGATTACAGATTTCAATGCTCTTGCTCGAGCTGACTGACGAAACGATGTCTGCGTTCTCAGACGACTCGCTGCCTATTTTCGTCGATCTTGCGGACTTCGACACCGCTAGAGTGGTGCTTCGATTCGGTGATTCTCCTGACTTCTCGTTCGTCATTGCATCGCTGGACAACCTGACCGTAACCCAGTAATTCGAGCCATGCGGGATGTGGGATTTCCTTAAGCGACGAGGCCAACAATACGACGACTGACGCCTATGTGGTGACACCATAGAGCTGCATCGAAAACGGATGCGCTGCGTGGAGGATTATTCTGCGTTCTCGGCGACGGCCGCGACGGCCGTCTCGAGATCGCCGATCCGGCGCAGAGATGGACGGTCGTTGAGGAATACGGAAAGCCCTTCCCCAATCCGCTCCTGACAGGTGCCCAGATCGGATTGGGCGTCAGCCGTGCGCCCGGCATCGAGAAGTATCTGCGCGCGCGTGAAACGGACGTACCAAAGGTCGGCCAGGTCGATTGCGGCGTCCGCGTAGTCGATGGCCGCGGACGTTCGACCCTGCGCGTGGGCAAGCTGGGCGCGTATCGCTTTCTCGTAAGCTCGCTGTGATCGCGATGCGCTATTCGCGAGCTCCGCCGCGACGGCTTCGGCTCGATCGAACTCGCCGAGTTCGGCGAGAACGCTCGCGGCGGGCACCAGCACGGCTGGGTCGGAGCTAGCCTGCCGTAGCGCCGCATCGACAGCCTCACGGGCTTCGTCGCGCCGATCGAGACCAAGCAGGACCTCCGCGCGCATGACCTCTTGCAGGGCCGCCTGATGATTCGCCCCCCGCGCGTGCTCGTCCGCGATCCCGCGTTCGAGAATCGTCAAGGCACGTTCGAGATCGCCCTGGTGGATCGCGAGATCGGCCAACCCCTCCAGGGCCACGGACCGACCGGACGAATCGAGCTCGGCCATGCGCGCGTAGGCGGCTTCCGTGACCTCGAAATCGCCCGCGACCGCCGCCGTCAGTGCACGCACCGTGTGGGCGACGATGGAGCTTGGATCGTCTTCGAGGAGGTCCTGCGCAACCTCCGCGGCTTCCGTGAAGCGGCTCGCGTACATTGCGTACAAGGCTAGGTTACCGCGGTATACGCTTTCGTCCGGGAACCGGACGGCCACTTCTCTGCCGACCTCGAGCGCGCGCTCGAAATCGAGTGCCATGAACGCGGCCACGGCGAGGTTGTTCTGCGCAACGTTGTCGGCCGGGTAGCGTTCCACGAGCCGCTCGTATGTCTCCAGCGCCTGTGCGTAGTCGCGCTGATCCTTGAAATAATAGTTCCCGAGCGTTCGCAGCTGCCCGCGCTCAGTCAGTGTGTCCAACCTCGACAGCGCTTGCTGCCAGTGGCGCGTCGCCTCCTCGGTTCTGCCGAGATATACCTCCGTCAGCGCGAGTCCCGCATAAGCGCGCGCGAACTCGGGATCGTGCTCGAGCGCCCGCTCGTAATGGCCGACCGCTTCGTCGAACCTGCGGTTGCGCTGCAATTCTTGCGCTGCGAGATACTCGGCCGCCGCTGCGAGGTTGCTGACCGCGAACGATTCGTATTCGCCGGCGCCGTCCGGCTTCTCCGTGTCGCCGAGCTCGAGCCGCAGCGTCCTCGAGAGAGAAGCGATTGCGTGCAGCACGTCTGCTGTCCTCTTGACGGTTTCCGACGCCGAGAACAGCGGCCGCTGGTCCCCTGGCGAGAATGCCGTCGCCGAAACCGTGAGCCCGTCGTTCGCTCGCGTGACGCGGCCGCCGATGACGATGTTGACGCCCTCGCGCAGCGCGACGACGCTGGCCGTTTCAACGTTGAGCAGCACGGATCCCGCTCCCGTGCCGCGCAGACCTTCCGCGACGGCCGCGGCCGTGCCGCGCGGAAAAACCTCGACGAACGGGGCGACCTCGAGCCCCAGGCGCAACGTGTCTTCGAGCACGCCGGAAAACAGATCGATGTTCGTTCCGTTCTCGAAATCCGAGATCAGGATCGACAGCGACTCGGGCTGCGCCTCAGGCACGCGGATGTTGCCGTATACGGAAAGCATCAACCCACCGACGAGTATGCCAATCACGACGAAGTCGAAGCGCCGGTCGAACATGTGCGTGGCCGGATAGGACGGCGGGACGTCTTCGGTTCTTTTGAGGCCAGCGGACGTGAACTCGAAGAACCAGGAGAACACGAGCACGGCCGGCAGCACGAGCACGAGCACGATGATCAGCGCCCTGAGCGCCCAGTCCGGCGCATCGACGAGCGGCAGGAGCGTGGCCGTGATCTCGACGAAGACCCATCCGCCGACCACGTAGGCGAGGCCCGCCCGGATCACGTTACGGCGCTGCAGTTCCCGCAGCGTTACTTTCGACATCGGCTTCCCCGCGACTCGCGGCATGCGTGAAACGGCCCGTTTGCCCTAGGTCGCTTGCGGTGTCGCGATCGCGCTCACGGGCGATTACTTGAGGTCTGAGTGTAGCAAGGGGCGGTTCGGCTGTCAGTGGACTCGGGGTCGAGCGCAGGCCGGGCGGGTAAAACCGTGACCTCGGCCGATCGAAACCGAACGATCTTTCCTGATATCAGCAACTTACACTCGCCGGGAGGGCCCCACGGGCCGCGTCCTCGAAGAGGACCGTAGAACTCATTAATGCCCAAAGCTGCCGCAGTTAGCGGTCGACGGGCGTATTGCGCAGCGCCTCCCTGACAGTCGCCGGGCAGCGTGATATCTTCATTGAAGGCTTCTCGGCTTGAGACGGTCCATGATTAAACTCATTCGAGAACTTCGTCGCCGCGAAGTGTTCGGTACAGTTGGACTCTACGTCGGCGTTTGCTGGATCATTATCGAAGCTGCGAGCGGCGTACTGCTGCAGGCCTTCGGCGCGCCGAGCTGGGTGCTCCCAAGCCTCGTGCTTACCACGATAATCGGTTTTCCCATCGTCGCACTGCTGGCCTGGTTCTACGACGTCACGGGCTCCGGCATCAATCTCGACGCCAATGAGTCCGACCACCCCGTTCCGGGGCTCGGCCAACGCAAGATGGACTTCGTCGTCATCGCCGTCCTTGCGCTTGCGCTGAGCTTCTCGATCTACCTGAATTCTGCGAACGCACCTGCTGCATCGCGAGCCCAGTTCGCGCCGGTCTCTCTGCTTATCGGCCCCTTCGACAACCGCACGGAGGACCCGGACTTGGGTGACGTGTTTGAGCATGCCTTGGCCGTCGGCATCGAGACGGCTCCCTATGCGTTGGCGCGTGAGCGACGCGGCTCTGCGTCGGGCGCAGCGGGACCAATCGCTGAGCCGGTCGCCGCCGACCTCGTTCTGTCGGGCTCGATCGAACGCGACGGTTCCGGCTTTCTTCTCGAGCTCGCCGGCTTGGAGCCGGGAAGCGCCGCGGCGGCTTTCAGCATCTCGGCGACCGCACGGAGCCGAGACGAGTTGTTCATGACCATAGCTCGCCTGGCCGATGCCGTGCGCGAGCAGCTTGCCGGTCGCATTGGTCACCGCGGAGCCGCCGAGGCGTTTTCAGCCGCGTCGATCGAGGCGGCCGCGGCTTTCGTCCGTGCCATTGGCCTGGCTGAGGACGGTCGGCACGACGCGGCAGCCGAGGAGTTCGAGACAGCCATGCAGCTCGATCCCGGCCTCGGCCGCGCTGTCGCCGGCCGGGCCCTCAGCGAGTATCGGCTCGGCCACAAGGCGGAGGCCGAGGAACTCTGGGCCCAAGCATCGGTGCTGCTCGACACGATGACGACAAGGGAGCGTCTGACGTTTCTCGCGCTTCATTCCGAAGTCACGGGACGCGACATCGAGGCGTTCGCCCGCTTTTCCGAACTCGTCGCGGAATACCCGGCCGATGCGGACGGGCGGGCCGGGCTCGCACGGTCCGCGTTCGCCGTGCTCGATTTCGAGATGGCCGTCGCCCAAGCTGCCGAGTTCCTCGAACTGGTCCCGGACAGCCGCCGATACGCCAGCGACTTCGCGATCTACGCGCTGTATGCGGGCGATTTCGACGTGGCCGCAATGCGAGCGAGAGCGGTGTTGGCCGAGGATCCGGGTCACGTAACTGCGCATGTCGTGCTCGCGGCCACCCTGCTCGTGAACGAGGACTTGGAGGGCGCGCGCGAGGTATATGAACAGCTCGCGAGTGCCGCAAGCGACGATGCCGTATCTCTCGCCATGCTCGGATTGGCCGACCTATCGATCTACTTGGGCCAGTTCGACCGTGCTCGCGAGACGTTAGAGCAAGGCATTCAGCGCGATCTCGAACGCGGTGCGCAAGTCGCGGCGGCGAACAAATACGTTGCACTCGCGGAGGCATTCGTCGGCAGCGGCGAAACCGCCGATGCAAGGAACGCTCTCGCAAGTGCGCTCGCGGCTTCGGACCAGGACACGGTGAAGATAGGTGCCGCGCTCGCGTTCCTCGCGCTTGAAGACACCGAGTCCGCAACCGCGATCGCCGACGAGCTTTCGACGCACGAGCGACCGAACACCCGAGCAGAACGCGCTTACGCGCTGATGATCCGGGCAGCAGCACACAGGCAGTCGGGCCGGCCCATCGAAGCCATCGACCTGCTGCGTTCGGCCGCGGATTTCGCAGACCTCTGGCGTGTTCACTACGAACTCGGCAGGGCCTATCTCGATATCGGCATGTTTGTGGCGGCCGTCGACGAATTCCAACGCTGCCGCAGGCGCCGAGGCGAGGCGACTGCGATGTTCCTGGACCAGACACCGACGTTTCGCTACACGGTGGAGTTGCCGTATTTGCTTGCACTCGCCGAGGATAGCCTTGGCAAACCCACCGGCTAGCGCACGGGCAGCAAGTGGACGCGCTCGGCTATCCATGCGCAGCTGCGGTGCTCAGTTATGCCGGCCAGCTGCGCTGGCCTCGAAACGAACCCACGCCGTTACGCGGCTACGTGCGTTCAACCCTCCTCCGTTTCCAAACGAAAATGCCCCCCACAAGGGGGGGCATATTTTGCTCGGTAGCGACGGCAGGACTTGAACCTGTGACTCCCTTTTCGGACGGCACAACTCAACCAGTACTCCCAAACAGGTTCTTTTGTGAGAGTAACACTGAGCATACTTAGAAAGCCTGCTGGAATCAGTTGGTTACTATGGGGTGATCTAACTCGTTGAAACCGGTGGTCACAGGACCACGGATATCAAACGGTTACAGGGGTGGCCAACTCAGCGACTCAGCTTGGGAAGCTGATGTTCTACCGTTGAACTACACCCGCGATGGTTGTGGTCAGTTTACATCCTTGCCGCTGTTTGAGTATCGTACAGCTGATGAGTGCCACGAACGATCTATTACAATTTACTGCCGTGGAGCCGCCAGGCTTTGATGCGAGTGTTGTTGCTGAGGCTGTTACGCAGCAGTTCGGCCTTGCCGGTGACTACGCGTTGTTGGTCAGTGAGCGGGATCAGAATTTTTG
>JBDHLU010000124.1:0-10880 GCA_039656555.1 Gemmatimonadota bacterium
GACCGACGAGTCCGTTCCAATCTGGGTGGCCGATTACGTCCTCATGGAATACGGCACCGGCGCCATTATGGCGGTGCCTGCACATGACGAACGCGACTTTGAGTTCGCAAAGAAGTTCGGGCTGGAAATCCGAACCGTTGTCGAATCGAGCGGCGCCGGTGACGAAGAATCGTACGGCGGGTGGGACGGTGTGTTGGTCAACTCCGGGAAGTTCAACGGAATGAGTTGTCGCGAGGCGGCGCCTGCGATTACCGAGTGGTTGGACGAGCAAGATGCGGGGGGGATGCGCGTCCAGTACCGGCTCCATGATTGGTGCATATCGCGCCAGCGGTACTGGGGCCCGCCGATTCCAATCATCTACTGCGATGCATGTGGAACGGTGCCGGTGCCAGAGAAGGACCTGCCGGTGCTGTTGCCGGTCGTCGAAGATTTTCGCCCCGACGAGAGTGGTATATCACCTCTAGCCCGACACGAGGATTGGTACGTTGTGGCTTGTCCGTCCTGTGGTGCGAAGGCTCGACGGGAGACCGATGTGTCGGATACGTTTCTCGACTCGGCGTGGTACTTCCTCAGGTACCCGTCTACCGAGTACGACGATCGACCGTTCGACAAAGACCTGACCAAGAAGTGGCTTCCGGTTCGGTCGTATATCGGTGGGAACGAGCATGCCGTGCTTCACCTGCTGTATTCTCGGTTCGTCACGATGGCGCTGCACGATCTTGGACATCTCGACTTCGAGGAACCGTACCATCGATTCCGTGCGCACGGGATGATTATCAAGGATGGGGCAAAGATGTCGAAGTCGCGCGGCAACGTGGTGATCCCCGACGCGTTCATTAGGCAGTGGGGAGCAGACACGTTCCGCATGTATCTCATGTTCCTGGGACCGTACCAAGAGGGAGGGGATTTTCACGACCTGAGTGCGTCGGGCCAACGCCGTTTCTTGGATCGCGTCTGGAATCTGGTCGCCAACGTTCGTGATGATGGTGGTGGCGACAATGGAGCGCGGCGGAAACTGCACCAGACCATTCGCGGTGTTGCCGAAGACGCCGAAGAACTACGCTACAACACGGCGATCGCGAAGATGATGGAGTATGTCAACGTTCTGCGGGGACGCAGGGTGCAGGATGCAGGTGAGGGGGATGTCTACAAATCCGAGATCGAACCGCTAATCCTCATGCTGGCGCCGTTTGCTCCCCATTTTGCCGAGGAGTGTTGGGAACAGCTCGGTCATACCGAGAGCGTGTTCGACGCGTCGTGGCCGGTGTACGATGAGGCTCTTGCCAAAGAAGACGAAGTGGAGATCGTGATTCAGGTGAACGGCAAGGTTCGGGGCCGGATCAAGGTTGTTGTGGGAATCACCGAAGAAGATGCTATTGGGAAGGCCCTCGAGGAGGAATCCGTCCAGCGGTTCGTAGAGGGAAAAGAGATCGAGAAGACCATCTACGTGGAGAACAAGCTGGTCAATTTGGTCGTAAAATAGACGGGAAGGCGGAACATCAGCACGGCATCAGACTACTAGCTGCATGCGCTATCTCCGTCTTCTGCTAATCGTCGTCATTCCGGGGTGCGTCAACCTAGATTTTGAAGAGGAGCAAACCGACCTGGGGCTCGATCCTGCCAGCCTCAATATCCTCTTCATCGGCAACAGCCTCACCTTCACGAACGATCTCCCGAACATGCTCGGAGCTCTCATCGATTCGGCCGATCAAGGGCCGGTCGATGTTCGTTGGAAGACCGAGCCGAACCTGGGGTTGCAAGATCACTGGGTTCGTGGTGAAGTCCTTCCGATGATCGAGGGTGGAGGATGGGATTTTGTGATCATGCAGCAGGGGCCGTCCGCGACCGAGGGCCGGCCGTCGCTGCTCGAGTATTCGAAGCGGTTTGGGGACGCCATTCGGGCGAGTGGCGCGGAGCCGGCATTGTACATGGTATGGCCGGCTGATGATCGCGCGTTCGATTGGGATGGCGTTCGAGAGTCGTACGCCATGGCCGCGGACTCCGCCATGGGGCTCTTTATTCCTGCGGGAGAAGGGTGGCGCGTAGCGTGGGAGGCCGATTCCACTCTTCCTTTCTATAGCACGGACGGGTTCCATCCCACAGTCCTCGGGACCTACATGGCTGCCCTCGTCATCTTCGAACGATTGACCGGCGAGACACCAATTGGGCTGCCGGATAGATTCCAAATGAAATCTGGCCCGACTGTTTCGATCACCCCTGCACGCGCTGTGATTCTGCAAAACGCGGCGCGCGAGGTGAACCAGAGGGAGAGTAGATAGGCGACCCCCCATCGCTATCTTCATTGCTGATCTCCAACGGGACTCAGCCCATGCGTCGGATAGTCAGTTCATTCGCCCTCGTTGCTACACTCGCCACCGTTGCTCAGGCTCAGGGCCTCCGTGTGTTCATCGTCGCAGACATGGAAGGCATCGCGGGCTTGAGCGCCATGGACGATCCGGCTGGCCAGCGGCTCATGACGGAGGAGGTCAATGCCGCGATCGCCGCGGCCTTTGACGCAGGGGCCAGCCGCGTTCTGGTCAACGATGCGCACGGGTCGCATGCCAACATCCTTGTTGAGCGTCTCGATCCACGAGCCGTTTTGCAACGCGGCAACCTCAAGCCGTACGGGATGATGGAAGGGCTCAACGACAGCTACTCGGTGGTGCTGCTTATCGGGGTTCATGCAAAGGCCGGAGTCACCGGGGCGTACGCCGCGCACACTGGATCCGGCCGCGTGGCTGACCTGCGGGTGAACGGGGTCTCGGTTGGCGAAGCGGGCATGAACGCGCTCTATGCCGGGTGGTACGGCGTGCCGGTTGCATTCTTGAGTGGCGACTCCTTGGCCATCGAGGAGTTGCAAACACTGGTGCCGACGGTCCATGGTGTGACCGTGAAGACCGGGATATGGGGCCGCGCCGTGCACTCGCTGTCGCCCGATTCAGCACGGGCGCACATCCGGCGCGGCGTTCGGGTTGCACTTCGGGATCCGGGCTCGCCGCTCCCGCGGGCGGAGAGATACGAGGTCGAGATGGAGTATACGTCGGCGATCTATGCTGAGATTGCCGAAGGGATTCCGGGCGTCGATCGGTCGGGGCCTACGACGGTACGGTTCTCCGTGTCGGAGTATCCTGAGGCATACCGAATGATCAGGATTTTGTATAAGCATATCAGTCAGTAGAGGCTTGCCGATCGTCGATGGCCCTGGGGATGGTGAGACAAACTCGCCCGCCACAGGCTGTCGACTATTCTCCATCGACTGGCCCCTGCGACCCTCCTACCCCCTCCAGCATCTAATCAAGCGGGCATGACACAACTCTCCATGGCGGCTTTGGATGAGCTCGCGATTCAGCGAGCTAAATCGGGCGATTTGGACGCGCTCGAGCGGATATACCGCGCCTATGAAGGGGTCGTGTATTCGGTGGCCCGGCGGATCTGCCGGACCCCAGAAGAGGCCGAGGAGGTGCTGCAGGAGACCTTCTTGGAGGTTTGCCGCAGCATCAGGCGGTTTCGGGGCACGGCGCCGGGGAGCCTTACGGCTTGGGTCAAACGGGTGGCGTCCAGCAAAGCGCTCATTCGGATTCGCTACGAGAAGTATCGCGATACCGAAGAACTGGTAGAGGACGTGAAGGCCGGACGGAAGGATCAGGACGTGACGGTTTCGATTGATTTGGAGACTGCGCTCCAGCAGCTGTCGGATACGGCGCGGGCCGTGGTGTGGCTGCACGATGTCGAGGGATACACACACGAAGAGATAGCCGAGATGATGAACAAGACAGTCAGTTTTTCGAAGTCACAGCTTTCCCGTGCCCATGCGCGGCTTCGAAAAATGCTCGGCGAGGAGGTTCGATGCTGAGGCATCTCACCATGTCGGAGCTTATCGCGCTCCGGGACAACGAGGGAACGGTAGTCGCGCGGGAGCATCTATCGAGTTGCGATGTATGCGCGACGGAGTTCGAGCGGCTCCACCAACGGGTAGCAGCGCTCAAATCACTTGCTCAGTTCCGTCCGCCGAGAGACCGCTGGGAAGCGGTTAGGTCGCAATTGGCTGGCGAGCGCCGGCGAACCCGTCGCTGGATCGGCCTGAGTGGCGTGGCTGCAGCGGCGGTCATCGCGCTGGCGGTCGGATTCAGTCAATTCGCAGCGCAGGGCGCCAAGACGGCCGCCGAGCAACAGATGGTAGACCTCATGGCAGAATCGCAACGCCTGGAGAGCGTGTTGCACACGGTGGGACAAGACGGGCGTGTGATGAATGGCATCACTGCCGCAGCGATCGCCGACCTCGAGGATCGCATCGCTTTGATCGACGCGGGCATTTTCGAAGCGCAGTCGCGTCGGTACACCACCGCCGATATGCGAGGTCTGTGGGAGCAGCGGGTGTCGCTGATGGGTGCGTTGGTGAATACGCATGTGAGACAGGTGGGTTATGTGGGATTTTGAACTGCCGTCGATCGTCGATCGTCAATCGTCGATTGACGTGATCACGAACATCTGAAGGAGCATTGAAGTCATGAAAAGAATAATTCTAGCGTTCACCTTCCTCGCCGTTGTCGGTGTCGCGCCGGCGCTGATGGCGCAGGATGTAGAACGCGAACAGCAACGCCGCGAGGAAGCGGAGCATCAGCTTCAAGAGGCGTTAGCTCAGCTCGAACAGGCCATTCAGCAGCTTCGCGAAGCGGAAACAGAGGATGCGCAGCGTCAGATGGAGCAGGCCATGACCGCGTTGCGTGCAGCGCAGCGCGAACTGAGAACGGACTTTGGCTACAGAGTGATGACACGCCCGGGGCGTGGCGGTGTGAGTGTGTATTCCTACGGGAATGAGATGCCTCAAATCGCGGTGTTCGGTGACGACCGTCCGCGTATCGGTGTATTGGTGCAAACCAATCGTGACGAAGAGACCGATCCGATTGGAGCGATGTTGACGGCGGTCACGCCGGGCGGTCCGGCGGAGGAAGCCGGGCTCGAGGCTGGTGACATAATTACCAAGGCCAATGGCGTAGCGTTGGCGTCCAGTGGACGCCGCTACGAGAATCCGGGTGAGCGGTTCATCGAAGTAGTCCGTGACTTGGAAGAGGGTGATGAACTGAGCGTGACGTACGAACGTGGTGGTGAAACACTCACGGTGACACTCTCCCCGCGCGTCATCGAAAGCGGCGCGTTTGCATATGCGTTTCAAGATTCATTGCTCGGCGCGTGGGAGCCCCGGCTCCGATTCAGTCCCGAGGTGATGGTCGAGCCGCTCATCGAGCGTTTCTTGGTCGAGCCGTCGGAGATGATTGCGACCATCGAAATGCCACACCGCTGGCTCAACGTTGAACTAGTGACGTTGGACGAGGACTTGGGCGCGTACTTCGGCACCACGGAAGGACTCTTGGTTGTGCGGGCTCCCAGCGATGCAGATCTCAATTTGCGGAGTGGTGACGTGATTCTGCAGATCGACGGCCGTGCGCCGACTAGCCCGTCGCATGCGCTGAGGATTCTCCGGTCCTACGAAGGTGGAGAGACTGTCTCGATGCAGATCATGCGGAACAAGAGCCGCACAACCGTGGACTTCACGGTACCGGAGAATGATTGGAAGTTTGATCCCCGGCGGTAGAACGAAATAGGCGGGGAGGTGGGAAGTATCGGTTTCTTCCCGTCTCCCCACCTTCCCATCTGTACACTACCAACTGGTCGCGGCAGCCCATTCCTTGAATCGCGTGGGCGCGATGCCGAACTCCTTCGCGTTGCCTTCTATGTCCGCTTCGTACCCACTACTGTCGAACCACTCGAGCATCGCAGCGAAATCATCGCTGAACTGACGGACCTGATCGATTGGTGTGGGCTGGAACGAGATCTCCCTCCCTGCAGCACTGCTGATCATCGTGGCAGTCTCGGGCATCGTCAGTTCGTCTCCAGCGATATCGATCGCTCGGCCGTTCAGATCTTCATGCCACTCGAACGCGACACGGCCATATTCGCCGATGTCGGCAGCAGCAATCATCTGCAGTTTCGTTTCGGCACCGACACTGACTGTCACCGCACCTTCATCGATGCCGGGCTTGAAGAATGGTGACGCGAGATTCTCCATGAAGAACGCAGGGCGTAGGATCGTGAAAGATGGAAGTCCGAGACCACGAATCGTCTCTTCCACGCGCCACTTGTTGTCAAAATGGGGAATCCCGGTGTTGCGATGCGCGGAGCCGACTGACGAGTAGACGTAATGCTGGACACCTGCGTCCTTGGCCCACTGTGCGATGTTCTTGCCCTGCGTCTCTTCGCCTTCGATACCGGCTTCCCACGTGTTCTGTACGGCGAAGGCACCCCAGGTACCGTCCATTGCCGCCTTCACCGAATCGCCGTCATCGAAGTTGCCTTGGACTACCTCTGCCCCTGCCTCGGCGAGCGCCCTTGCCGCGTCGCTATCGGTGTTGCGTGTCATCGCGCGGACCTTGTGGCCCGCCGAAAGGAGTGAGCGGGCGACGGCGCCACCCTGCTGTCCGGTCGCTCCCATGACCAAAATGAGATCTTCACCCTTTTTCATTCTGTCTCCTCAGTATCTGGTTGTTCGTCAAGTAGCTCCACGACGCGATTCAGCGTGGCGCGAAGGTGTTCGAGCTGTTCATCGCCGAGTTGCTCGAGCAGCGTGGCCGACTGCGAAGACGCGGCAACATCGAGCCGGTCGAGCACGGCCAGTCCTTTCGTTGTAATGCCGGTCCGGACCACGCGCCGGTCCTTCTCGTCGCGCGTGCGATCGGCTAGTCCCTGTTTGGAGAGCCGATCGAGTAGGCGCGTGATGTCGGGATCGCGCTCGATCATTCGTTCGGCGATCTCTCGGCAGGTGCGGGACTCGGGGTGAGCCCCGCGGAGGATCCGAAGGACGTTGTACTGATTTACCGTGAGGTCGGCGGTCGACTTGAGGAACCGTCCCCACCGGTCCCGCAAGCGGTTCGCGATGATCTGGAGACCCACGACGACTTCGCCCTCGGCCGAGGGAAACGGCTTGGTCTGCCGGAGCGTCTTCTCAATGGCTGATTGCATACACAACGATAATCGTGACAACGAATATCGTCAAGAGGCGTGTAGTTGACAGTAAGATATATCGCAACGATATTACGTACGTAACTGCGTACGATATATCTTATGGAGGTAATCATGTCAGAACAGAGAGCGGGATTTGTATTCGATGCTGGTGACTGGTGGGGAGGATGGAAACGCGGACCTGGGCGGGGGCGACGTGGTCGCCGGCAGTGGTTCGGGTCGGGTGATATGAAATACGTCGTTCTCAAGTTGCTGCGGGAGAAGCCCATGCATGGCTACGAAGTCATGAAGGAGTTGGAGGAGCAGACCCGGGGCTGCTACAAGCCTTCACCGGGGACGGTCTATCCCACGTTGCAGTGGTTGGAAGACGAGGGGCTGGTTAGGATTCAAGAGGGGAATGGGAAGAAGGTTTACGAGATCACCGACGAAGGTCTCGCATTCCTCGACGAACACAAGACCACAGTTGACGATATTTTTGAGCGGGTCGAGGAGATGATCGATACATTCTTCACAGACCCCATGCCGGACGTATCGCGACTGGTGGGGAAGCTCGTATCACAGGCGTATCGCATGACCTGGCGATATCGGGAGGATGACGAAAAGCGCGCGCAGGTGCGGACGATTCTGGGGCGGGCCATCGAGGAGCTGGAGGAATTGGGGTCGGCCTAAACCTCTTCGGGACGAGAGGGTGATACCCTCTGGGCGCCAAGCATGCTACTCCGCGTCGGAATCATAAACAGTGAGGTTATAGGAGGATGATCAGTCGCGAAGACGCGGAAGCGCAGGTCGCATCGGTTCTCCTCATCGATGATGACCCGAATATCCTGCAGTCGGTGGGCCGAGCGGTCGAGCGGCTGGGTTACACCGTCCACCGTGCCGCATCCGGCGAGGATGGGGTGCGGATGTGGCGAACGCAGCGGCCCACGGTCACTATCTGTGACTTGTTCCTTCCCGGCATCGACGGTTTCGCCGTTCTCGAACAGCTTTCGCAGGAGAAGGCTGTGGTCATCGTATACAGCGGTCAGGGGCAAGCGAAGGAAGCAGTCCGGGCGATGCGTCGCGGCGCTCAGGATTTCCTCACCAAACCGATTGAACTCGAGCACCTGGCTCAGGTCATCGAGCGAGGCGTGGAAAAGGCCCAGACGGGCCGTGAACTCCGTCGGCTTCACAAGCAGGTGGCGAAGCCGCGACGCTTGTGGGTTACGCGCGCGGTGCTGGTAGCGCTCCTGGTTGGAGCAGTTTGGGTGGGTCTTTGGCTGGGTGAATATTCGGACCCACCGCTTGAACCGGTTGCGCCGCTGTTTGAAGTCCCAGCCGCGAGGATTGGGTAGCCTGGCGATCCCATTGCAATAGCCGGCGCGCCAGTTCCGCCTAGCTTGACGGTGTAGTGCATTACTTTATTACCCATCTTTTTCGCTGGAGACTCCATGAGGACCGCCACAATCGTCGTAGCACTCATAGCCGCAGGGTCGCTCCAAGCCCAGGTGCCGTCCGGGGCAGAGCAATTGGGATCGGCTGTCCTTGCCGCACCAGCGGCGATGCGCGAAGGTGCGAAGGTGCTTGGGTACGATGCCGACGGCAATCTCATCACGCTGCGCGAAGGAACCAACGAGTTGGTGTGCCTTGCGGACAACCCTGCGAACGAAGGATGGAGCGTCGCGTGTTATCACACCTCGCTCGATCCATACATGGCGAGGGGCCGGGAGTTGAATGCGGAGGGTGTGACCAACCCGGGCGAACGCAACGCGACGCGCTGGGAGGAAATGGAAACTGGCGCGCTTGCCAAGCCCGACCCAATGGCAGTGTTGTACGTCCTGCACGGGGGCGGATTTGATGCGGCACTGGGTGAGGTGAAGAATCCGTTCTTGCGATGGGTGTTTTATCTGCCGGGCGCCACGGGAGAGACTACAGGCCTTCCGATCGTGCCGAGTGGGCCGGGTGCGCCGTGGCTGATGTTTCCCGGTACGCAGGGAGCACACATCATGGTTACCCCTGCCAGGACTGGTGGATGAGCGTTTGAGTTCCGGCGGGCGTTTACTCTCCTTGTTTTTTCGGTCTTCCCGCCTTCCCGCCTTCCCGCCTTCCTGCCTTTAGCAGGGCCTGCCGCAACAGAAACTCGATTTGTCCGTTGACGCTGCGAAGCTCGTCGGCGGCCCACCGTTCCAAGGCTTGGTGGACCGCCGGATCGATGCGGAGCGGAAATGCTTTGCGTGGTGGCACGAATCGCTACGAGTTAGGGGTTCCCTGTTTCGGTTTCGTCCTCGCGTCGTTCGGTAATCATCAGTAGAGCGATCCCGCGTTCACGATCGGTTGTGGATTGCGATCGGCGCAGAGCACGACCAACAAGTTGCTCACCATTGCGGCCTTACGCTCGTCGTCGAGCGTTACGACGTTTCTCTCATTAAGGCCGTCGATGGCCATCTCTACCATGCCGACAGCGCCCTCCACGATTTTCTGGCGCGCGGCGATGATCGCGCTTGCTTGTTGTCGTTGAAGCATTGCGCTCGCGATCTCCGGTGCGTACGCCAGGTGACTCATCCGTGCCTCGATGACCTGGACGCCGGCATCTGTGAGCCGTTCTTGGACGTCGACCTTCAACTTCTCAGCAATCTCTCCCATGTTGTGGCTGAGTGACATCTGGCCCTCTTCGAACGCGTCGTACGGATAGTTCGTTACGGTCGTCCGTAATGCGGCTTCACTCTGTACGTGCACGTACTCCACGTAGTCGTCCACCTCGAACATCGCTTCCGCAGTATCGACCACTTTCCATACGACGACGCTCGCGACCTCGATCGGATTAGAGTTGAGGTCGTTCACCTTGAGCTTATCGGTCTCGAAGTTCCGCACGCGGACCGAAACCTTCGCCTTCGTAAAGAAAGGATTGGCCCACCGGAGTCCCGGTGTTAGCACGGTGCCCTTGTAGTCCCCGAACAACTGGAGTACGCGGGCCTCGTTCGGGTGCACCATGAAGAACCCCATCCACAAGATCAACACGATGACGCCGATGATGGACCAGAACACGATACTCAAGGCGGACACGTCGCGAATGCCGATGTAGAGGAACCACCCGTTCGCGAGTGTGGCCACGAACAAGGTCAGCAGTGCCACGTACCCCGATATCGTTTGCTTCCGGATTTCTTTCACCATCCTATTCCCCCCTCCTTCAATGGTATCAACATGATATCATACTGATACTAATACACGCAAGGGAGGAGGTTTATTCAAATAGGGTAAGTTGTTGGGGGGAATATCAGCCGATCTTCCACCATCAAGCCATCTTATTCTGTAACCCATCTCCTGCGATGTGGATCCGCTAGCCAATGATCGAGGTCCTCCTCACTCTCACGCCCATCAGCTTGATCGACAGCCTGTCGCTGTTGCCATTCGCGGTTGTAGTGCTCGCGGTTTTGCTGAGTGGTCCGAGGCGCTATGTCGCCGCCACGAGCTTCCTGTTTGGCATCTTTCTCTCCTATTTCGCCGCGGGTGTGGTCATCGCTTGGGGCCTCGGAGAAGTCATCGAACGCGTGACCGCGGCGCTCGTGCATTGGTTCAAGAACCCAAGCGCGATTGATTACATCTTGAGCATCGTGATCGGAGTAGCGCTCATCGCGCTGGGGTACCGGTGGGCGAATGCACGCCGAGTGAAGGCCGAACAAAAGAAGGCGTCGTCCGGCATGACGCCAACACAGGCGTTTGGGGTTGGCGCCGGCGCCACGATCGCAGGTTTGTGGGGTGCATTGCCGTACTTTGCCGCCATCGACCAGATCCTCAAAGCGGATCTGTCTTACGTTGAATCTGCCATCGCCCTGGCGTATTACAACGTGCTGTTCGTTTCGCTCGGCGCCGCCCTCATGCTCATGAAG
>JBDHLU010000125.1:0-19473 GCA_039656555.1 Gemmatimonadota bacterium
TCTCGAAGACTATCGCTCGGCGTATGAAACGATGTTCCTCGATCTTTGGCCCGGCGAAGGGCCGACGCCACCGACGCTGGCGACGGCGTACCCACTCGACGATGGACTCGAAGGCGCGCTGGGCAAGCTCATCCGTCCGCAGGCCGTCGCGGCCCGGGCGGGAAGTGGGCGCACGCGTCCGACGAACTTCGGGTGGGTGTTCCGGCCGCAACCGCAGACGGACCTCTGGTACCACACGCTGGCGGTCATTCAAGCCGACCAGGTGGGGCCGCTCGGCATGTACAGCGCCGAGTACGCAACGTTCATTCGAGACGTGAAGCGGGAACGTGGTGTGTACCCGACGCCACTGGACTCGTTGGATAGCGACGTACGTGACAATCTGATGAAATCGGACCCCGGCGGCCTCGACGTATTCCACTTTCTGCCGCTGTATTTCCCGCGATCGGAACCCGAAGACCTGATGGACATTCTGATGGCGGTGGCTGAGGGCGACGCGGGCCGGCTGCAGCCGAATTCGCGGGAGGCTGAGTGGGGGGTGTTCGTGTTGGAGAATACGTTGACCAGTGGCGGCGATCGGCGGGTGTTGCGGCAATTGGTCGAGGTCATGCGGGCAGAGTGGGATCTGTTCTATAAAGACTACTGGGATGAATGGTACGAGGAGCGTCGCGATCAGTACGACGCGATTCAAGAGCTTTGGGACAAACAAATCGCACCCCCGCTCGCCCCGTTCTTGGAGAGGGAGCGGTTGTCGGGGGGGCTTGCAATGCCGAGTCCGGGTTTGGGGCCGGAGGGTCGGATATACTCCCAAGACGAGTTCGACCCGGGCGATCAGGTCGTAGCCATGATGTTCCCGCTCTCGGTTGATACGCCGGATGTGTCAACGTTCGCGTTTCTCAAAGAGCTGTGTTTCATCATCATAGACCCTGAGACGTTGCGAGGTTTTGCGGGCGGTTCCGTAGAGGCGTCCCAGGATCTTCAGCGTCGGGCGGCAGTCCGGTGTGGCGCCATGCTGCTCGAGTTCTACGTGCCTGTCCTGGCGTCCAGATACCGGCGGGCGTTCCTCAACGCAGTCGGCGCCGAGGATAGTTCGACACAAGGAGCGTTTGAGCGCGTATTCTATCTCGAGCCCGAAATCGTCGAACGTATGAAACAGGAAATTCGCCGGAACCGATGACCGAGAGCGTCGCGCAGCCGAACGAGGAGCAGGTCAGGGATGCTCCGCGTCCCGTCCGGAGACGGGTCAATCTCCCTCGAGGTCAGATGCCGCACGACCCCGGGGCGTGGTTTGGTCTGGGAGATTTCGTCAAGCTTCTGAGGACCGCCTTCATTCGCAATGCCGATGCCGAAGGAGAGGCCTCGGATCCCGTTCCCCAAGCGGTGGACCCCAGCGCAAAAAAACAACGGGTTCCAGAACCTACGGAGGCGGAGAGGGACCTCGAGGCACGGCTGCTCCGAAGGCGCCAACGCCAACAAGAGCAGTTTGCACGGGAACGCCGGTTCCGCGAGGAGCGTGAGAAGGCGTGGCGTGAGAAGCACGGGATAGCAGCCGAGGTACAGGAGGCCAGAGAAGGGCAAGCGGTCGTATTCGGCCGTGCGGTGCGGGGGCGGGTGAACTTTCCAAAGGGTCAGCTGCCAGCACTCGAAAGAGTCCAAAGGAAGGGGGCCGTCGTTTCGGCTTCCCTGCATCTGGTATTGATTCTAATCATCGTCTTGGCGCCGGTCGTGGTGCGGCGCGTCATGGGAGACCCGGGTGAGCCGGGCGGCGGTGGGGGCGGTGGCGGTGGCCGCGAGATCCAATTCATCCAACTCCCGCCGGCGGCAGCATCGGCTCCGGCACCCGCAGAAGAGGCCGTTCGAGCGTCGGTTCCACCGCCTGAACCGGTAGAAGACGACATCTTCACCACACTGCCAACGCCCGATGTGGTCGAGACCGACGCGGCAGCGGTCGATGCCGAGACGCAACCAGAAATCTCCTTGGAATCGCTAGGCCTTGGGCTCGGCCTCGGTACTGGTGATGGTCCTGGCGAGGGCACTGGCACCGGTGGTGGGGTTGGAAGCGGCGAAGGAGAAGGAATCGGAAGTGGTATCGGTGACGGCACCGGCGGTGATAATGGCGATGCTCGAGCGCCGGAACCCCGGGCCGTCATCTATCCTTTCGAAACGCCCCCTGACGACATTCGGGGCGTCGAACTCATGCTCCATTTTTGGGTCGACCGGCGCGGGCGCGTAACCAAAGTGGAGATTACCCCGCACATCAAGGACTCGGATTTCCGCAACAAGCTGATGGACCGGGTAAAGGCGTGGGTGTTCTATCCGGCCCGGACGATGAACGGATCGCCCGTCGAGGGTGAGTACTTCGTAACAGTGACGTTTTGATCCTCTACGCCACCGCGCACTCGTTCTTCCCTATCTCTAATTCATCAGCTTGTATGGGATCGACCTGCGTGAGGCCGACGTTGATGGATTTGATGGTTCGATAGACATCGGGAAACGAACCTGCCTTGCTCTTCACCCAGGCGGTGAAGTCGGCATGGTCGAGTTGGAGTGCCTCGTTCTCGGATCGCACGTGTCCCAGTGGCTTTCCGACGGACCGGTCGTCGTTGCGCTCGGTGTCGCTGCTGTAGTGGCCTGGATAGACCGCGAGATCCTCAGGCCAGCTCTTGGCTTTGGAGAGGGAGCCCCACAACGTCTCCGTCCACTCGTCTGTCTTTCCCGCCAAATCGGGGCGTCCAACTGACGAGATGAAGATGAAGTCACCCGTGAGCGCGGCCTCATCGTCTACTACATAGGTGACCTGTCCTTCCGTATGCCCCGGCGTGTGTGTGGCACGTACGGTTGCCCTGCCAATCGAGATCGTCGTTCCATCTTCGAGGGAGGTGAATTCGAGCTTACCGGGGGTGCCATCGTACGCGTATACAGAATCGGCAGGGTGGAGGTAGTAGGGCGCGTCAAACTGCCTGGCGAGTACCTGGCTGCCACTGATGAAGTCGGCATGACAGTGGGTGTCAGCCACGGCCACTACCGTTGCCCCAGCTTGCTCTACTGTTCCAACGATGTCCTCGAGGTTGCGAGGAGCATCGATGACTAGCGCACTGCCGTCGCTGATCAGGACGTAGCTGAGCGCGCCCTTTCCGACGCGATCGAACTGAATGAGAACGTCGACTGATGACGTTGGGGGCAGGTCGCGAGCGACATTGAGGTGCATCCAACCGGCCATTCCTCCTCGTAGCGACCGCGCCGAAAAGCCGAGTTGATTGAGAAACTGAGCCGCTTGCTTGGAACTGTTACCATGGCCGCAAACTACGGCCACCGGCACCGAAGGATCCAATCCGGTGTCGGCCGCCGACTGCATCGTGACGAGTCGCGAACCCACGATGTTGAAGAACTGGTCCGAAGGTGGGAGATCGATCTTCCCCGATGCCACGCGAAATGGCGCGCGAACGTCGAGTACCTGAATGGGTTCGTTGCTTTCAATGGCACGGGCGAGTTCGGAAGGTTGAATTTCGGGAATAGCGCTCATTAGTCGTCATCCTTGATGAAGACACAGCCTGGGTGGCCCGCGTCATCCGGGCCCAGGTCAGGCCATTCGTAACAAATCGAAGGTTTGGCACCGCGCCCATTTGGGAGCAGGCGGTCGTGCAACATGCAAGACACGTGGTCGGCCCCAAGGTAGCCGCAGGCCGAAATTACCTCGCATTCGACGGTCGTGTCGTTTTCTCGGGTGACCTTGCAGAGGTACGGAGACTTTCGTGACCGCAGTAACGCCATCATCGTGGTTTCCGCCTTTGTCAGGACGACGTCCAGCGTGAGGTCACGGCAACAGGCGGCTCCCCGTTTGTTGTCCGCCGTCCGACACGGCGCGGAGGCGCACGGGTTCGAATTGCTTACCACTGGAAGTGCGCGCCGGGCCGCACGCTTGAGCGGGAGTGGCAGCACGCGATTGCGGCGTTTGAAAAACACCAGATAGCGTTCCCCGCCGCGGTCGAACCGGGTCTTGGCCTTGTTCCCCTGGGTGGTGGTCGGCGTACACCCCCGATACCCGTAAACGTCGCACACTGCCCCGTCGTGGCCGTCGCTCTGGAAGTGTTTGCACTGCACGTGGACCGTGGTGTCGACAAGCAGCTCATCGCCATCCACATAAGGGGTCCCGAATGTGATGCTCTCCGTGTGTCCGAGGAGCCACGTAGCGGCGGCGTCCTGCAGGGTCTGGTTGTCCTCGGTGAGGTCGGCGATGCGGACCGTCAAGGCGAGTTCACGACATTGACGTCCCAGAGATTCGCAGGGAGGGGGATAGGACAAGCGATATTCTCGGTAATACGTTGTGGTATAGTGGTTTACGGCAGAGAGAGAGTAATAGGACTTCCCTCCCTTGGTACCCTATTTACATTTGTGAACGGTTTCACAAGGTCTTCAGTGGAAGACGCAATATACATCCAACGGAGGTTCTAGATTGATGCGCAAGTTCATGGCGGCCGTTGCCGTCTTTGGTTTTGCCTGCGGTGGCGGTGAGTCGGGGAGCACCGTCTCTTCGACGCCGGCAGTAACGTCCCAGCCTGCGGCAGCTCCTGCTGTGACGGGAACTGGGACCGTTCACGAAGTGGCCATGAAGCTGACCGACGGTGGGCAGTATGTGTTCGAACCCGCCACGCTTACGATCAAGGTGGGTGATACGGTCCGTTGGCTGAACGAGAGCGGTCCACCCCATAACGTGCAGTTTCTTGGCGACGAGGTGCCAGCGGGAGCGGGCGATTTCCTGGTGCAGGCCTACGCCGGGGACGCCAAGAAGATCGGCCCAATGTCCGGTCGCCTACTGATGCAGATCGGCGAGACTTACGAGATCACGTTCGCGGGCGCTCCCACGGGCACCTATGGCTACACATGCACGCCGCACCAGGCGCTTGGAATGAGCGGGACCCTGACGGTCGAGGAGTAAGGCGGCGGTAGTGGCTGCTTGAAGTGGAAGCCGCTCGGAATCCCGAGCGGCTTTCTCTCCTTTTTGTCGGTGGGCCCACTAGTTAGAATCGGATGAGGTGACCTAAAGGGTGGAAAAGATGAAGTGTTCAATGGCATTCTTCGTGGGGTTCGTCATTCCGGCATCCGCCATCGGGCAAGATGTCGCCGCTCCCAAGCCAGCTGAGATTCGGATCGTGAACAACGCTGACGCGCGGGCGTTCGAGATCGTCGTGGGACCGTTCGAGCTTCCGGCCGGAACCCGCGCCGGGGCTGAAATGGGCCCAATGGGGCAAGACGGCCATGATGCGCACGGGGGCGCGGTCTACGCTCCCGTCACCACACTCGTGGCACCGGAATCGGTATACCTCACGGGGTTCAGCTACGAGGTTCGCGACGGTACGGGCGCCGTCTTGTCCACCGAATTCCTGCACCACTTGAACATCATCAACCCGGATAACCGCGAACTCTTCGTGCCCATTTCGCAACGCATGCTCGCCCTTGGGAAAGAAACGGGCTCGCAGAAGTTGCCCGGCCTGTTCATGGGGTATCCGGTACCGGGGGGCACGAGGATGGTCGTTACGGCCATGATGCACAATCCGTCCCCTGACACGCTACACGGTGTGGTCGTGACGGTGAAGCTCGACTACGTACCGGCAGGGCGGCCATGGCCGCTCTTCAACGTCTACCCCTTTCAACTCGATGTCGCGTTTCCGGCCGGCGACAAATCCTGGGACCTGCCTCCGGGGCGACACACATGGTCGTACGAGGCGAGCCCGATGGTGGCCGGGCGGTTGATGGGTATCGGCGGCCACCTGCACGAGAACGCCGAGAGCCTGGTGCTGGAAGACGTGACGGCGAATAAGGTGATTTGGGAGGGCCTACCGGTCGAAGACGAACAGGGAACCGTCGTAGAGGTGACCATTGGCAAACTCTATCGTACGGGCGGCGTGAAACTCCATCCCGATCATGTCTACCGTGTCTCGGTCACCTACATCAACGAAACCGCCGATACGGTTTTCGGAGGTGGTATGGGGGTGGTTGCCGGTGTCTTCATGCAGAAGGGAAGCGGAATGTGGCCGTTGGCCGACAAGACGCTCGAACTCTACACCCTCGACCGCTCGCACTACCTGAGGGAAGTGTTCGGTACGATGGGGGAGATCATGGCTGGGGACGCGGCCTCGGCCGCAAGCCACGAGCACTGAAGCAGTCGATCGTCCATCATCGACAGCCAACGCAACTGCACTCGCCGCTTCTCTGCCGCGCTTTTAGATCAAAGTCGGCTATCGACGATTGACGATCGACTGCCACTGGTTAGTACCGGGCATCCAGGTAGCGTCGCGCGACGACCACTCCTCCTAGCACCACGAACCCGGCTAACACATCCACCCCATAGTGCATCTGGCAGTACACGGTCCCAATCACAAGCAATACGGATGGGACCATCAACGTGAGTCCCCACGCACGCCACTCGTGCAAGGTTGCCAAGACCACTGCGCCGGTGGCCGCAACATGTGACGAAGGAAACGCGGCCCCGAATGACGAGCCCTCGAGAACGTCATATACGATCCGGGCACTCCACACGTCGCGCACGGCGCCGGTCGGTTCCGGGAATATCCAGTTGGGTCCCGCGACGGGGAACAGCACGAACGCGAGGTAGCACGGGACGAATGCGATCATCGTGTGCAGCACGGTCCGCCGCGCACCATCTCGTTTGCCTCGGAGCCACAACACCAACGGGCCGAGCACCAGAATGGGGAAGTAGCTCAGGTACGCAAGGTGGAGTAGTCCGGACCAGAACACGGAGGGCGCGTGTCGAATCCACTCGTACGAAATCTGCGATCCGAAGATCGCTTGCTCCCACCCCTGAACGACGGCGTCGCGGGCGTAGATGTCGGCCGCGTCAAGCCGCATTGTGATGATGCCGATCGCTCCGTAGAACGCCAGGAGCAACATGATGGGATAGAAGTCGTGGAAGAACTCTCCAACGGTGTTCGCGGGTCCGAGCTTGGTGAACAACCACAGGAGGACGAAAAACAGCATGTGGGCGAGAAGCACGAAGATGATGTCGCGTTCGAAGATGTTGCCCCGGATCGCGATGATGATCGTTACTGCGGCGAAGTACCCGGCTAGAAGTCGGTCGACCAGCCTCACAACCAGCCGTGTTGTCGATACCAAGCCACGGTTTTCTTCCAACCCTCAGCCATGGGCGTCGTCGCCTGCCATCCGGTGTCGGCTCGGAGCGCGGCGGCGGAACAGGTCCATGCCTCGGCGAGGAATTCGTTTGCCTTGTCACTGTTGAGCACGGTCGCCTTTCCGAACAGTCGGGCTATGGCTCCCGTCGAGGTCAACGCCGCGCGGGTGATCCACGGAGGAATGGGAAGAAGCCTAGGTGGCCGACGATCGGGGCCCAACGCGGCATGGGCGATGTCACGAATGAGGCTGGTACCAGTGACGGTCTCGTCATGGCTCGCGAAATACATGTTGGCTAGAGCAACATCTTGCTGCGCATGGACCAACGCAGTAGCGAGGTCACGCGCGTAAATGAATGAGAACTCTTGATCGGGCCTGCCCATCAGTGGAAAAAGCGGGGCGCGCGCGAGCTTGATGAGCCTCAGAAACTCCGGATCACGCGGCCCGTATACGGCGGGCGGTCGAATGATGGTCCACGGTAGTCCGGAACTCTGGACCACTTGTTCGCCTGCCAGTTTGCTTTCACCGTAGGCCGAGACCGGGGCTGGTGTGTGCTGCTCGTCGATTGGTTGGGCGCGTTTGGTTGGTCCGGCAGCAGCGAGGCTGCTGACATGGATAAAGCGCTGAAGGTGCGGTGCCCGATGCTCCACGTGGGTTACGAGTCGTCGTGTTGCTTCTACGTTGGTCGCAAAGAGTTCACGGCGATTCTTTGCGGCGATGAGTCCGGCTACATGGTATAGAATGTCGGCGCCATGGACGGCCTTGCGGATAGCCTCGTCGTCGGTGAGATCTCCTTGCACCAGTCGGGGGGCTCGGTTCGGAAACACGCGTTCGGCTTTGGCGGGAGACCGCACGAGACACACCACGTCATGATCCTGCGCGAGGAGGGCATCTACCAAGTGTGAGCCCACGAACCCGGTTCCCCCGGTGACGACAACCTTCACAACTGGCGGTCGTACATCCTCAGTGTCTTGTAGCGTTGGAAGCCGATCCGTTCGAGGCCGTTACTCATGGCGGGGTTGTCCTCGAGAATCCACCCGGCCTCGGCCCATCCGTACCCCAGGGCACGTCCCTTTTCCCAAATCCAATGGTACATCAGGGCGTCAGCGCCGGTTTTTCTGTACTCCTTGAGCAATCCGAGAAGGAGGACCCGAATGCGATTCACCTTCCGGGCGGCCCACAGAACCTTGATGATGCCGGGGAAGATTCGTCCGGAAGGGTTCTTCTTCAGTGCCACGTTGAGGTCTGGGACGGCGAGTGCGAACCCTATGACCTCACCTTCCCGCTCGGCGAATACGACCAGATCGGGTACGAGCACGGGCTTGAGTTGTTTCGCGAGGTGGTCGATCTCCGCGCCGGACATCGGTACGAAACCCCAGTTCATTTCCCACGCGCTGTTGTAGAGCTTCTTGATCAGTTCGACTTCATCGTCGAACCGCTTCTTGTTGAAGCGGCGCAGCTTGATCTTCTTCCGCTCTGCAATCAAACGTGCGGCCCGAAGCAGTCGCTCGGGCATCTCCGGATCGACCGATTCGTACTGATAAAGGTCCTTGGCCTTCGAGAATCCGGCTCCTTCTACCAGAGTTACGTAGTACGGTGGATTGTGCGAGTTCAGGAGCGTCGGGGGCGTGTCGAAGCCTTCAACTAGGAGCCCGCACTCGTCGTTAGTCGAGAACGATGCCGGCCCTCGGATCGTGGTGAGCCCACGTCCACGGACCCACTCGGCGGCGACGACTTCAAAGGTCTGCCCGTCGCGTTTTACGCGCGGAAGGCGCGAGGTCGCGCTTGCGGGGCGCTCAGCGAGAAAGTACTCGGCTTCGGCGTGTTCGAAGAATGGGTTCTTGGTTTTGGATAGGAGCGTCCGAACATCCATCCGCAGCTGCGGTACCCACATGGGGTCGTGGCGGTGAAGTCGGTAGGGGAGTGCGATGAAGCGTTCTAGGTCAGCGGCCGATTCGACTGGCCGCACGACCTGAGACGGGGTCAAATGACGCCAATCTCCTTACCCAGCTTGGCGAACGTATCCAACGCGCCGTCGATCTGATCGTTCGTGTGCGTGGCCATGAGGCTGGCGCGCAACCGGCATTGATCAGGGGGGACAGCCGGAGGTACGACGGGGTTCGTGAACACACCCCCATCGAAGAGCTTCCGCCAAAATACGAACGTATCCTGCAGCGTACCTATCAGGACTGGGATGATTGGTGTCTGTGTGTTGCCAATCTCGAAGCCCAGTTCGCGGCACCCCGTCTGGAATCGCTTGGTAACCTCCCAGAGGCGTTCCCGTCGTTCGGGCTCGGAAACCAGAACCTCGAGTGCTGCAAGGACACCCGCTGTGTTGGCCGGCGGGAGCGCGGCGCTGAAAATCAACGGGCGACTGTGGTGTTTGAGGTAGTGGATGATGGATTCTGACGCGGTCACGAATCCGCCGATGCTAGCCAGCGACTTCGAGAACGTCCCGACCACGATGTCCACATCGTCGGCTACGTTGAAATGCGCTGCCGTGCCGTCACCCTTCGGACCCAGGACACCAGTGGAGTGGGCGTCGTCGACGGCCAACGCCGCACCGTACTTTTGGGCCAGCTCGATCAAACGAGGCAGGTTGGCGATGTCGCCTTCCATGGAGTAGACGCCATCCACGACGATCATCATGCCGCGTTCATGATAGCGCTTCAGCAATCGCTCGAGCTGCTCATAGTCACAATGGGTAAACCGGTGTGTTTCACCGTAGGACATCTTGGCGCCGTCGACGATCGACGCATGGTCGAGCTTGTCGATTAGGACGACATCCCCGCGCCCGACTAGGCATGAGATCAAACCGAGATTGGCCTGGTAGCCGGTCGAGAATACGAGAGCGGCTTCCTTGCCGAAAAACTCCGCCAGCTTTTCTTCGAGTTGAATGTGGAGATCGAGCGTACCATTCAAGAACCGACTGCCCGTGCATCCCGACCCGAAACGATCCAACGCAGTTCGTGCTGCGGCTAACACCTTAGGATGATGGGTAAGACCCAGATAGTTGTTGGAACCCATCATGAGGCGTTCTTTGCCCTCGATGGTGACGACAGTGTCGTCGGAATCGGTGAGCGGCTTGAAATATGGATAGAGCCCGGCCGCTTGAATCTCGCGAGCCCGGGTGAAGTTCTGGCATTTGTTGAGCAGCGATATCTGCTGCAGGGTGGGTGTATCCACGAAGCCTCTATGTTCCGTTAAAGTGCGGACCCGCCACAGTCGCATAGTGGACCCTACGATATTACCGTTCGTCCGGGATCGACACAAGGGCCCCGCGGAGTGCCGATGCCCTGTTCTGGCTGCAGGGTAAATGGGTGGAACTCATTCTCTTGATTAGGGTTATGGGTGTGAGACCTTGAGGCCGCTTCCGGGAGAACGGGGTGTGCGATCAGTGACGCGCCCGCATGCCTCAACGAACTCTATCTTGCGAGGATTGGCGAATCTTGAACGAGGAATTCCGAGTTTGCTGACGATAGATCGGGCCCCGCGCAGGGCCCTGGCCGTATGCGCATGGCTGATCCTGGCCGTGGCAACGGCGCCGCCTGCGGCGGCCCAAACCGATGTTGAGATGGTTGGGCGGTTGCTGAGTGGGGCGCGTCCGCCAGCGAGTTATTACCTGGAGAAGATGCGGAACCCGCGCGCCTTCGAATTCAGTGGTGAGGGCGGCTGGGTGCGCCGTGCGCTGCTGGCAGCGGAAGCCCAGCAGGCCAGGCGAGTGCGAACACCGCTCCGACAGCCGGGGCCGGCGATGATGGCGGGTGCCGCGATGTCCGTGGTGTCCGGAGATCTCAACATGCCCGTCCTTCTCGTCGTGTACGCCAACACCGATTCGGTGGCCACGGCCGCGAACATGTCCAGAGATACGATGCAGTTTCGCCTGTTCGGGACCCACGATCCCAGCTCATGCTCTCCCACGCCGTGTTACTCAGTGAATTCCTATTACGACGAGATCTCGGCCGGCAACATTTCGGTAAACGGCACCGCGGTCGACTGGGTACGGGTCGGCAGCGATGACACTTTCTATGAAGGCGGCCCGGGGTGTAAGGGCTTGGGCCCTTGCGGGCGCGTCAGCCTCCTGATCAGTGAGGCCGTCTTTGCCGCTGATTCCCTCATTGATTTTGGTCAGTTCGACAACGATGGTCCCGACAATATTCCGAACAGCGGCGACGACGACGGGTTTGTCGACGCGCTCGTCATAATACACCCGGAGCTCGACGGAGCGTGCGGGCTTGCGCGGCCCGAGGCAGCGGACAACATCTGGGCGCACCGGTCGGTCGTATTAGGCATCGCGTCAAGCGATTCTTCAAACAGCCCCGCTGGGGGTACAATCCGAATCCGTGACTATATCATCCAGGGCGGCCAGGGAGGAGACCAGGGATGTACGGCCAACGAACCCCAATCCATGGGGATCGTGGCTCATGAAACGGGACATGTGTGGTGGCTGCCTGATCTCTACGACACGTCACTACGGACGGCCGGCGCCGGGGATTGGGGCTTGATGTCGACTGGTAACTTCAACGAACCGAATCGGCCGGCGCACATGATGGCATGGTCTCGATCCAAGCTCGGTTGGATCACCGAAGTCCTGATCTCCGAGGACACGACGCTGGAAATCAGTCCCATCGCGGTGTCGGACACGGCGTTCGTGCTGCCAATCGCCGGTACCAGCGAATACTTCCTTTTGGAAAACCGGCAGCGCATTGGGTCGGATGCGGAGCTCTGGGGTCCGGGGCTCCTCATTTGGCACATCGACTCCGTATTGGTCAACCTGCGGTCTCCCCCCCCCCTGTTCAACAACTTTGTCAACGCGGCCGATCCGCACGGAATCGCGCTCGAGCAGGCCGACGGACGCGACGACCTGGCCGACCCCAACTCGAGTGCGCGCGGCGACAATGGCGACCCGTTTCCCGGTGCGCTCAACCGGACGCGCTTCGGCCCGACTTCGAATCCGAGCAGCCGGAACAACGCGGGAGAACGCACCGGAATCCTCGTGGATTCGATTACACAGGTGTCTCCGGGAGGACCAATCCGGGTCGCCGTCGTGTTCACGAGACCGACGGTCGTCACGGCGTCGGACACGTTCGCTCAGTTCGATTTTGATTCGGCAGCGACGACCCGCGTTGACGAATTTCTGGACAATGGTGATACACATACCCTTTCGATGGATGCGGTGCAGGTCACGCCCGACAGCCTCCGGCGTTTTACTTGGCTTTCTTGGTCCAATACGCAGACCCGGGAGCACACGTTCACGTCGTCGGCAAAAGGCGACACGATTGTCGCCGATGTGGATACTGACTATTGGTTGGAAGCCAAACCGTCCGGACCGGGTGGGTCCGTGGTGGCGGTACAGCCGGTCGATCCTACAGGCGAGTTCCTCGATTTCGGCACGCCGGTAACCCTGGTCGCGGAACTCACCGACTCCTCATACCTGTTCGAAGGTTGGACCGGGACTGTGGCGTCGGCGAATGACACGTTGATGATCACCATGAACTCGCCGCATGTGCTGACGGCGCTGTTCGGCGCTCCGCTCGTTGTCGGCGTACCCACGGCGCCGGCGGGCGTGATGGGGGCCTCCTACGGTCACCAACTCGGCGCATCCGGTGGGCTCGGTACGTTCTCGTGGGCGCGAGTGACCGGAACGATTCCGCCAGGCGTGTCCTTGTTTAGAACCGGTTTGCTGAGCGGTATTCCGACCGACACCGGCACGTTCACGTTCGACGCAGAAGTCGCGTCCGGATCACAACGAGACACCGTCACCGTTGGAATCACGGTCACTGCGCCGACTCTGACACTCGATGACGTGGTGGACGACATTCTCGGCGTGGCCGACAAGTTGTCCCCTCAGGAACGGACATTCCTCGACCTTGTCGGAAACGAAAACGGTGTGTTTGACGTCGGCGATTTCCTCGCCTGGGTCGAATCCACGGGACAAATGGCGGCCGTGATGCAATCGTCGAGGGCGGCGGGATTGGTCAGGAGGAAACCATGAGACGTCAACTTCCTCTGGTGGGCGCCGTGTTCATCGCCGGAGCACTACTGTCCTGTTCCGAGGGCCCGACAGCGGGCGAACTGGAGGTCGTGCTCGAGACTGCACGTTCCGATCTCGGCGCGATTCAGTTCACGATCGTTTCAGCTGAACCGGCGTCGATCGATTCGGTGGCAGCGGCGTGTGCCGGATGCGGTCTCTTCGATGCGCGGATCGGAACCACCGAGGTCCGCGGTATCGTAACTGGCACTTTGAGTTCTGGGGTCGTGATTCGGATCCTGGTTCCGGATCTGGCTCTCGCGGCGTCGTACGCGATCAGCGTCCAGCAGGCGTCCACGCGGGACTATCAGGCGCTCCCTCCCACGGGAATCGTACTCTTGGTTTCGGTTCCCCAATAAGGGTCCCGGCGCGTTCGTACACGGCGGTGGCCCAACCGGCGCCACCGCGCCACATTTAGTCACATCTCATCTTTAATTTCTTCGCAGGGAGCGAGCAATGCGTTTGACCAAGGTCTTCTGTGTCTGCCTCACGATCGGGATTACGAGCCCGGTCGCCGCGCAAGACTTCGAACTGACTGTCGATAACATCATGCGTGGCCCTGAACTCGTTGGGACGGCTCCACGTGGCATAGGGGGAGGGTTCGGTGGCGGGTTCAGTTGGTCGCCCGACAGCCGCTACATCTACTTCATGTGGGAACAGCTAGGCATCGACACAACCGGAGTGTTGTACCGGATCCGCCCCCAGGATTCAACGCCTGAGCGGTTCGAGAGTGCGGACACCGACACTATCATCACGGGGCCGGGTCTCACTACGAGGGATGGCCGCCGTGCCCTATACAATGTTCGTGGCGACATCGTCATCAGGGAGGGCGGAGAGACCCGCCACCTCACCAAGACTAGGGAATCCGAGTCGGGTGCCATCTGGAGCGATGATGAACGGTCCGTGCTGTTCACGCGGGGTGGCCAGGTGTATCGCCTCAACCTCGAAACCTCACTTCTCGAACAGCTCACCGACATACGGCGTGGCGCCGAGCCTAGTGAGCCGAGCGAATCGGATGGTTCGAAGAAGTTTCTCGTGGATCAACAAGAGGAATTGTTTGAGGTCATCAAAGATGGTCACATGGAGGGTCAGCCATGGAATCGATCGGCGTCGAACGATACGACGTTGCCACTGCCGTTTTACCCTGGGCATGGCAAGAACGTCGGCGGGCTTCGGGTGACGCCGGACGGTGCGTTCGTGTTGATGACCATTTTCGAGCCAGCCCCCGATGGGCAGCGAATAAAGATGCCGCTCTGGATCACGGACGACGGGTACCTCGACGTGTACGAGGGCCGTACCAAGGTTGGAGACGATCAAGGGTCGTCGCGCGCGGCATTACTGGAAGTCGAGACCGGCCAGGTGACCTACATCGGCGACGACGTCGGTGAGGGAGACCGCTCGATGGCCGGAGTGGCGGTCTCGCCGAACTCCGCACATGCCTTGGTACGCGTGGAGACAAACAACGATGAAGATCGTTGGTACGTTGTCGTTGATCTTCCGTCGCTCGAAACTCGGGTCGTCGATCACGGGCACGACCCCGCATGGCTTGGCCGGTTGGGGAGCGGGACCCGTGGATTCCTGCCCGATGGCGAAACGGTGTACTTCGGCTCCGAGGCGAGCGGGTACGCGCACCTCTACACGATTCCGGCAACCGGCGGTACGCCCACCGCCCTCACGAGTGGCGAATGGGAAGTGCTGAACGCACGGATCTCACCCGATCGCAAGACATGGTACATCACGGCCAACAAAGAAGGCTTTGCCGACGTCCACTTCTACACAATGCCGATTGGTGGTGGCGAGATGACGCGGGTGACCGATACCGCCGGCCGCCAGGATGTGACTGTGTCACCGGACGGCAAATGGTTGGCTATATCGCATTCGACGGCCAATCATCCACCGGAACTGTTCGTCCAGGAGAATCGTGCCGGTCGCGAGATGCGACAGATTACCGAGAGTACTTCCGAAGAATGGCGCCGGGGCAATTGGATCAAACCGGAAATCGTGATGATTCCCGCGCGCGATGGCGTGATGCTTCCCGCTCGGGTGTACCGTCCCACAGGCAACGTCGCGGCCGAAGGCGAACGGCCCGCGGTCGTATTTGTGCATGGCGCAGGGTACCTGCAGAACGTCCACAATTGGTGGTCCAATTACTATCGCGAGTACATGTTCCACCACTTGCTCGCGGCGCGTGGCTATACGGTGTTGGACATCGACTACCGTGGTAGTGCTGGGCACGGTCGTGATTGGCGGACGGCCATCTACGAGCACATGGGTGGCAAAGACCTCACCGATCAGGTTGATGGTGCCCGTTGGTTGGTCGCGGAGATGGGCATCCATCCCAACCGTATTGGCATGTATGGTGGGAGCTACGGTGGGTTCATCACTCTCATGGCGATGTTCACCACACCCGGCGTGTTCGAGGCGGGCGCGGCGCTTCGCCCGGTGACCGACTGGGCGCACTACAACCATGGGTACACGTCGAACATCCTGAACGAACCACAGGAGGATCCCGAGGCGTACCAGCGTTCGTCGCCGATCTATTTCGCCGAGGGTCTCGAGGGTCACTTGCTGATGGCCCACGGCATGGTGGACGACAATGTGTTGTTCTACGACACCGTGCGGTTGGCGCAGCGTCTCATCGAGTTACGGAAGGAGAACTGGGAAGTTGCCTTCTATCCGGCGGAACGCCACGGTTTCCAACACCAGACGAGTTGGGCCGACGAATACCGAAGGATCCTCAAGCTCTTCGAGGATAACCTGCGGTAAAGGTGAGAAGATCGCCCGCTCCCGTGTTCGTTACGGGAGCGGGTGTTCTCATGGCTGGTATTTTGCTCCTCTACTCCTTACGATTGGCCAGTTGCCATTCTGATTCCCCAGTGTGACGGAGATCACATGTCTATGTCTCCCCGTTCGATGAAACGATTTGCCATAGTTGCGACAGCCCTGTCATTGGCGTGTCAGGAGGTCAGTGATCTAGGCGGCGGTGGAGGTGGAAGCGGGACGCCCGTTGCCACCAGCTTGATCATCACTCCGGACGCCTTGAACCTCACGGGCCTCGGTGAGTCCCAACAACTGACTGCCACTGTCCGTGATCAGAACGGCACCGCGATGAGCGGGCAGACAATCACGTGGAGTACGGCGGATTCCGCCGTCGCAACGGTGAACGTCACCGGGCTCGTGACGGCCGTGGCGAATGGCATGGCGGCGATCACCGCAGCATCGGGCTCGTTGAATGCCTTCATCGATGCCACGGTGGCGCAGGCGCCCGGGCAGATGTCCATCGCGAGTGGTGACGCCCAGATGGCAACCGTCGGGGTCGTTCTACCGGATTCCCTGGTTGCCGTCGTTGCGGACAACCAGGGGAACGTGTTGGACGGCACCTCCGTCACGTTCTTGGTGACTCAGGGTGGCGGTACCGTTGCTCCTGACACGGTGGTTAGTGATTCGACCGGGCGGGTGGCGGCTCAGTGGGCACTCGGCACGACCGCTGGCATCCAGACCGTCCTTGTGCGCCCTGTCGCGGGCCCCGGGTCGGCATTGTTCAATGCCACGGCGAATCCCGATGTGGCCGACACAGTATTTTCGGTGTCCGGCGACGCCCAATCGCAGCAGAACGGCAGTCTGCTGACCGATCCGCTGGTCTTGAAGGTGACTGATCAATACGGGAACGCGATTGACGGGTTCTCGATCGACTTCGACATCCAGCCGGGCGGCACCGGAACCGTGAACGGCGGTACCACCCATGCCACTGCCACAGATTCCGCGGGCGAGGCGTCGGCCAATTGGACCTTGGGTCCGGAAGTCGGTACACAGACGGTCGACGCCACCGCTGGTGGCCTCAAGGGTTCTCCAGTGACGTTCTCTGCCACGTCGCTGTCGACACAACCGGGGAGCCTCGTGCTCGATAGTGGCGACGCTCAGACGGGTCTCGTCGGATTCGCGTTGAACGCCAAGCCTAGAGTACAGGTGCTGGATCTTGCTATGAACCCGTTCCCTGGGGCCACGGTCGAATTTGTGGTGACGTCTGGAGGCGGTAGTGTCACGTCGGGATCGGCGATCAGCGATGTGAGTGGGTTTGCCGAAGTTGGTTGGGTGTTGGGCGCCGGTGCCGGGACGAACACGCTGGAAGCTCGCGTTGTTGGCACCGACACGGTGACCTTCAGCGCGACGGGCCAGGTGGCCGCGTACGATATCGAGGTCCGGTTCATCAATACGCCCACGGCTGGGCAGCAGGCGGCATTCGACTCCGCCGAGGCCAAGTGGGAACGGATCATCTACGGGGATCTCCCCAGCCAGCCAACCGGTAGTCTCAATCCGGGATGGTGTGGCGCGTCGACACCAGCCATCGACGAGACGGTCGATGACATAATCATCTACGCGGAACTCAAGTTCATCGATGGGCCGTTCAACATACTTGGGCAAGCCGCGCCGTGCGCGTTCCGGGCCGGTTCGAGTCTGCCCGTACTCGGGATCATGGTGTTCGATACGTCAGACCTCACGAATCTCGCAAACAATGGCCAGCTCGACGACGTGATCCTGCACGAGATGGGACACGTGTTGGGTGTCGGCACGCTCTGGGATAATTTCGGATTCCTCGAATTGCCGTCCGACACGGCCCCGGCCCCAATCGTCGATACCCATTTCGACGGGCCGTTGGGCCTTGCGGCATTTGAAGACATCGGGGGGTCGAACTACAATCTTGGGAACAAGGTTCCGGTCGAGAACGACAATGGTACTTTTGGGTTTGGGAGCCTGAACGGGCATTGGCGAGAGAGCGTGGTGAACACGGAAATCATGTCGCCCTCAATCAATGGAGGTGTTCCTAACCCGCTCAGCGTACTCACCGTGGCCTCGATTGCCGATCTGGGGTATGTGTCCAACTACGGGGCCGCCGATACCTATGTGCTTCCGGTAGCGCCGTTCTTTGGGAGCACCCGGGTGTCGGGCGTGGGGGTGCAGTTGGTCGATGACATCTGGCGTGGTCCCATTATGGTATTGGACCCGACAGGCCGAATCACGAAGGTCATTAAACCTCGGTAACGCACCATCTGTTGACTCCAGACTCGGGAGAGTATTGGTGAAGATCTTAACTATCGTATCGATGGTAGGTGTAAGTGGGGGGCTCGTGGCATGTGGTGGTGGAGGGGGCGAAGAGGCTGGGCAGGAGTTGCCTACCTGTGAAGCTGTAGAAGGGATTCTCCCGCATGCCTTCGACGTAGCCGGCATGGCGGGTGACTATACGCTGAGGCTGTTTGCGACCAGTGGTGATAGCGCAGGGCGCGATGTGGCCGGTATGCTGAACCTGATGTTGCAGGCGGACAGCCTCCGCGAGTACGAAGTGATGTCGGGGCCGGTCTCAACGACCATGGTGACGCCATTGTACGGCTCGGCCAACGTCAACCTGGGCGCCGTTGGCGCCGTGACTGAGGGTGACCTAGTGTCGACGGATCCCGTGAAGCCGGGGGTCGCCGTCATCGAACGACACGTCGATCTCGGTGTCGAGCTAACACTCCGCTTTGGATCCATATCGAACATGCGGGGCCGCACCGTGTTTGACGGCGCTTACATGGCGCTCTCGGCAATGTGGGGTGGGAGCGACCGGTTCGGTGGGTCGTGGGGAAGTGGTGTGATGGAATCATCGACCCAAGGCTATTTCTGCGCGGATCGGGTCGAGGAGAGCGAATAGGGCTTCTTGAAACCCGGAATGAAAACGCAAAAGCCCCGCGATCCGACCG
Source organism: Gemmatimonadota bacterium (assembly GCA_039656555.1). Taxonomy (GTDB): domain Bacteria; phylum Gemmatimonadota; class Gemmatimonadetes; order Gemmatimonadales; family GWC2-71-9; genus CAMYLY01. The sequence continues at coordinate 18,910 of JBDHLU010000125.1, forward strand.
GACCGCGGGGCCTTTTGTTTTGGGCACGGGTGCTATCGACCAAGGTCTAGCTAGAACGTGAACCTCGTAATCTCCGTTCCGGAACCCTGGCCCCCGTTGTCACCCAATCCGGTGAGCTTCCCGGTGAAGATCTGAGGATCTCGACCTTTCACTTGCACCGTCACGATGAAGTTGGTCTCGGCGACTCCACAGGAACTCCAGTAATCCACCCGAACGATGTACTCACCTCTTGGAGCCGTACTCCACGTCACATTCTCCTGGTTGACGTTGTCGATGGAGCAGCCGGCATTGGAGTCGAGATCGAGTTGCCCGCCTGAGGACACCTGGCGGTTTGCCCAATAGATCTCGTCGCCGGCTGGATCGACCACGTGGAGATCCACGTCACTGGTATCGTCCCACGCTACGCTGATCTGAACTTCACCGGTACCAACACGGGTTGGCCTGATGGTAGTGCGGGCGTATGTACCGAACTCGCCACCATTGGCCAGAGCGTAGGCGATGGTGAACGCCGTGTCGGGGATCACTTGGGACAGCGTCACCACGAGCGTTATCGTATCGGTGGAA
>JBDHLU010000126.1:0-10608 GCA_039656555.1 Gemmatimonadota bacterium
CGTCGTGGCCGGCGGAATGGCGTTCGACGCTCTCGGCAACGGCACGACCAGCATCACCGCCACGTTGCAGTCGGGGACGCTCATTCCCGTGACCACACAGACTCGCTCCGTGCAGGTGAACGCCTCAACCATCACCCTCTCGAACATGGGGAACATCGGCGCGGGACTGCAGAACGGGTTCTTTAGCGTGAGTCTGGGAACGTCGAGGAATCACGGTGGCGTCACGGTGCGGATCGAGAGTCAGGACCCCAACCGCCTCCTGATCGCGCCCAACTCAACCACTGCGGGGACCCCGTTCATCGATGTAGTAGTCCCCGACGGGATCGTTTCAGCCTCCTATTACATCCAGGGCATCGACACAGCGTCGGCGGGGCAGGTCGTCACGGTCACGGCCGATGCGGGCCCCAGTTTCACGTCGGGCCAGAACACCGTGACGGTTCAGGCCGCGGCGTATGACATCATCAGCATCATCAACCCGAATACCGCAGGGGCAGCCGACGATCCGTTCGTGATACGCATCGGCATTCCGAACACGGCGCTGACCGCGATGTCACAACAACAGAGCCTGCGAGCTGGTACTTCCCCGCTCACGTTCGACATTACGAACAGTGATGCACCGGTGGGACAACTGGTCACGACCGCGACAAGCGGGCAGGCCGTCACCGTCCAGATCGGCATAAACCAGGGCCGGTCGCCCAGCTCCGTCACGGCCGGTGGGGTGGCGTTCGACCCGCTCGCCGCGGGGCCTACGACGGTCACGGCGACACTCCAAGGGGGGAACTTCGTTCAGTTGCCGAACGCAATCATCGCGATGGTGGTGAATCAGTAGGGCGATCCGCGCTACTCCGCCCTCATCGCTATCATCGGATCCACGCGGGTCGCGCGACGCGCCGGCAGCAAGCAGGCAACGATGCCCGTCCCAACGAGTACGGTGACGATCCCGGCATAGACGATGGGATCCGTGGGCGTCACATCATAGAGCAGCAGCGAAATCATGCGACCGAGTCCGAAGGCGAAGACCAGTCCCAATCCTACGCCGATCCCGAGTTGGATAAATCCTTGACGCAGGATGAGACGGACGACGCGGCCGGGCGTTGCGCCCAGTGCCACACGCAGTCCGACCTCATGCGTCCTTTGGTTCACTGAGAACGACAGAACGCCATACAGCCCGACCGTAGCGAGAAAGAGCGCGACACCACCGAAGATCGTAAACATCACGCCGAAGATGGTGAAGAAACTCTGCCCGCTCCGAATCGCGGCGCCCAACGTACTGATCGACGAGATCGGCAGGTTGCCGTCGATGTTGGCGACCGTCTCACGCACGGCACTCGTCAGCTCGAGCGCATCTCCGCGGGTGCGGACCAAGATCGCCGACGTGGAGGTGGTGCGTTGCGAGAAGGGGACGTACATCGCCGCGGGCGACAACACAAACGCATCGGCATCGAGATACAAGTCCGGCGCGATCCCAACGATCGTGAACCACGTGTCGTCGAGAACGTTGTCGCGTCCCGCTTGTAACGCCCCGCGAATCTGCACACGCCTGCCAATGGGTGACTCATCCGGATAGTACCGCTCGACGAATTGTTGATTGACGATCGCCACCGGAAGGCCTTCGGCATTATCGAGCGAAGAAAAGTCTCGCCCCTCGAGCACCGGCGTCTCCAACGCTCTGAAATACTTGGGCCCAACCGACGCCAACCGTACGCTGGGGTAGTCCCGATCGCCGAGGTAGGTCTCGCCCTCGAGCGCAATGCGGCCGTTCCCAAAACCGATGACCGGAAGATCCGTCCCGATCGCCGCTGCTTCTACGCCAGGCTGCGCCTCGAGCGCGGCAACGACGTCGATGAAGAATTGGGTCTGACTGGCCCCGTCGGGGTAATCCGCCTCTGGCAGCGAGATGGAGGCCGTAAACATTTGTTCGGTCGCGAACTGATAGTCGACGCCGGTCAGATTCGTGACGCTCTTGATGAGCAGGCCGGCCCCGACGAGCAGCGCGCACGACAACGCCACCTCGGCAACCACGAGCACTCTCGTGATGCGGCCGATGCGGAGGCCCGACGAGCTGCGCGACTCGTCCTTCAGAACGGCACCGACGCCCGCTCCCGATGCCCGTATCGCGGGAATCATCCCCGACAATAACGCAGCGCCGATCGTCAATAGGAGCACGAAGACCAACACCGGACCATCGATGGTAATATCGAACCAGAACGGGAGCGTACCCGGCAGGGATGCCAACGTCCGATTGAACCAGCCGACGCCAAATTGTGCGATGCCGATCCCAGCAACTGCGCCCACGGCGGCGATGACACCTGCCTCGATCAGGAGTTGCCGAATCACGCGGAACCGGCTCGCCCCCATCGCGGTCCGTATGGCAACTTCCTTGGTGCGCAGGCTCGCGCGCGCCAGCAATAGGTTCGCTACGTTCGCGCAAGCAATGATGAGCACGAACCCCACCGCGCCGAGCATCGTGAACAAGAGGCTGGACACCTGGAATCCGATAATCTCCCGCGTGTAGGGCCCCACGAGCATGCTCATGCCCTCATTGGTCTCGGGATATTCTTCACCGAGCTGCGTCATGATGCGGCCAAGATCTGCTTGTGTTTGTGTGATCGATACGCCGTCCCGCACTCTACCAAACATGAACACGAGCGGTCCTTGGCCGCGTGGCAACTCGAGATGATTGACCTGTAGAGGCTGCCACAGCTGTTGATTGAAGGGGAACTCGAAGCCGTCCGGCATCACCCCGATCACGGTCGTCTGCAGACCGTTGATGCGTACGGTTTGCCCGACGATGTCGCGACTGCCGCCAAGCCGATCCTGCCAGAATTGGTGCCCCACCACCACGACCGGCGCCGCCCCTACGACCTCTTCAGCCTCCGTGAAAGCCCGCCCAATGAAGGGTTGCGTTGCCATGAGCGAGAACATGTTGGCCGTGACGGACGCACCGTTCAAGAATTCGGGTGTCCCCTCGGCGGGACTGACGTTGAACGGGGTAATCGACATCGCGGCGATCCCGTCCATGGTCGTCTGCCGCTCGGCAAGATCGATGTAGTCGTGGTATCGCCCCGCGAGTCTGTTCGGGCCCTCGCTCGGGTTGACGCGGTTGATGGCGACGAGTTCCTGTGGATCTTCGATCGGCAGGCCGCGGAGCACGACGCCATTGACGATGCTGAACATCGCGGTCGTGAGACCGATGCCAAGGCCCAACGCGATGACGGAAATAATGGCCAAACCTGGTCGTTTGACGAATCCACGGATGGCGTGACGAATGTCGGTGAAGATCTCGAACATGTGCAACTCCGCAGCGTAAGGGAGAATCGCTGATCGCCCTACGAAGATGTGTCCGGAGTGTTTCGAACGGGGCGTTTTGGATGTAGACGGTCGGTCGGGTGAGTTCAGCGGTTGGATGGGGCGGTTATTGGAGTGGTGGGGTCCCGGCCTGAAGGCCGAGCTCGGCAGCTTTCAGCGGGCATGGCACTCCCCAGTTGCGAGCGATCACGGGTTCAAGACTCAAGACTCAAGACTCAAGATTCAAGATTCAAGACTCAGGACTCAGGACTCAAGAAACAACACCATGGCCGCTCCCAGCAGTGCGACGTCCTTGATGATGAAGATGCCGGCGCCGTTCAGTAACGGGAACCCAAACTCCCCGTGCCATCCTGGCAATGTGATCAAGAAGCTCAGGGTGGCAGTGAACGTCCCGATCGCGAGCACAGCACCCAAACGAAATGCCATCGGATTCAACCACCATGCTGCGAGCAGAGCGGCCGTGATCAACTCTCCGACGCCGATCATGATCGAAGCGGTCTGCAGGGAAAAGGCGCTAAGCATCCACGAGAAGAAAGGGCTGGTCGAAAGGAGTGGCTCGATGCCTTGGGCTTCGAGCTCCGTAAACTTCATTCCGCCAATCCACACCAACGGCAGCATCAAACCTGTGAGCATCATGATCCTGGCATGGCGTACGCCGGTCGTGTCGCCCGTTGCCGAGGCATGGACAAATCGTGCTAGGCCCACGATGGCCAGATACTTGATGAATCCCTGCCCCGATCCGATGGCCGGGAAGCCGCCCAGCGTGTCGATCCATACCGAGTTGGTAAGGAGCAACGTAAGGGGCATGACTGCCAGCGCGACGGCCGATAACGACGCGACGGCTACCGCCTTCCGAATACGCCTCGCGAACATCAACGTCAGCGCAATCCCTACCTGGAGTATGCCACCGACAACCGCCAGGGGAGTCCCGAGCGCAGCCGCCCCTTCCGGCAACAGGAGGTGATCGGCAAGGACGCTGCCGAGCGCGTCGCCTCCCTCCAGCACCAGCATCACGCCCAGCCACCCGAACACGACCGCCAAACTCCACCGTGCAATGGGCTCTGATTCGAAATCCCGGCCGAAGATCTTCATGCGCGCTCTATTATGGAATAGGAGCTCCCCGTTGGCGACTGTGAGCCTGGTTCACTCTGGACAAACTTTGTATTGCAAAGTACTTTACAACAACATGACAAACCGGCGAATCGTGACGGTATTGGTTGGTGCTGCCTGCTTGGGAGTGCTGGGCGACCTGTTGCTCCGCTCGCCGACATGGGGCATCAACTTCGCGCTGTGGATTGCAACACTCGTGGTTCTCGCACGTGTCTTAATAGCAAATCGACCCTACGACGTGCGGCAGGGTGCCGGATACTGGTTGGCCATGTCCGCGTTCTTCGCCTTCGCGGGATTCGCATGGCGCGATTCCGATTTCCTACGATTCTGGAACTTCACGGCTGTGATCACCGCATTGTCTATCGCCTTGCTCCGCGTCGCCCATGCCAACCTCCTCACTACTCGAATTCGAGAACATGTTGTCGGCCTGGGTCACTTCGTCGGATCACTCGCCGCTGGAGCTGCCCAACTGGTACTTCGCGATGTCCCATGGCAGCGCGTCACGGGCGACCGAGGCTGGCAACGTATCGGTGGCCACGTTGCCGGTATTGGAATCGCCATTCCCGCGGTGTTCGTCTTCGGGGGGTTGTTTGCCTCGGCCGACCCCGTTTTCAAAACCGTCGCGCTAAGCCTCGTCCGATGGGACGTAGAGACGATGTTCACGCACGTGATGCTGATCGGTTTCCTCACCTGGATCGCGGCCGGGTACCTCCGCGGGATGATCGTGCCGCGACAGGCCACGCAGGTACAAGACGTTGCAGCGGCCGGCCGATTCGGGTTTCCAGTGGTGGGGATTCCCATTGGAGCCGTTGCGTTCCTCTTCGCGGGATTCGTGGCGATTCAAGCCACGTATTTCTTCGGGGGCGAAGACTTCGTGCGCCGCGCGACCGGTATTGGCTTCGCGCAATACGCACGCCGCGGGTTCTTCGAGCTCGTCACCGCATCGGCCTTAGTCGTCCCGTTTCTCCTCGTCGGCCAGTGGGCGCTGAACCCGAACGACAGGGTGGCGGTGCGTCGCTTCCGCTTTCTTGCCTATGCTCTACTGGTACTGGTTGACCTCGTAGCCGTCTCGGCGTGGTGGAGGATGCGACTCTACACGAGCGCCTATGGCCTCACCGCCGACCGCTTCTATGCAACAGCGTTCATCATCTGGATCGGTGTTCTGCTGGGATGGTTCGCGGTGACCGTACGCCGGGAGCGACCGGAACAGTTCGCGTTCGGGACCATCGTGAGCGGCTTCGCACTCTTGGCGCTACTCAACGTGGTGAATCCCGACCGACTGATCGCGCGAGTCAATCTTTCCCGGGCAAACTCGGGCAAAGAACTCGATGTGTCATACTTGAGCCAGCTAAGTGCCGATGCGGTACCGACCATTGCCGGCGCGTGGGGGCGTCTCGACGATGGGGAACGGTGCGCGCTCGATCGCGTCATCGATCGCAGGACAAACCGCGGTCGCTTCGACTGGCGGTCATGGAGTGTATCCCGGAGTCGTGCTCGAGCGGCGGTAGAACGGGTGGGGATCGTGGCGGCACCCGATTGCAGTGACTAAGGGGCTCCCCACGCTATCTTGGGCAGTGTCGGATTCAGGTGCATCATGATGTCGTACACCGACCTGCCCGTCGCATCCGCAACCGCGTTGGGATGAATCGCGGGATCATCTGGGCCGATGATCGTCGCCACATCACCGATGCGCGCTCCGGGCTCATCGCCAAACTCTACGATAGTGTGACTGGCACTCACCGCCCCAATGGCGGGATACGTCTTACCGTTGATCAAGACCCTGGCACCATTGACGGCCTGGCGAGGTACGCCGTCAGTATGTCCGGCCGGAATGGTGGCGATCCATGTCGGTCGGTCGGCCACGTACTGCCTTCCATAACTCACGCTGTCTCCAACTCTGAGTTGCTCGACACGCACAACGCGCGCCTTTAGCCGAAGCGCCGGCCGGAGCTCCGCGATGCCCTTTTCTTCACCCGCATTGCTCGGATAGGCGCCGTAGAGCGAAATGCCGGGGCGCACCATATCGAGATGCGACTCGGGAAAGTGATAGATGCCCGCCGATGACGCGGCATGTAACGCGCCTAGGTCGATGTCCTGCGCCCTCGCCTGCTCGGCCAGTTCCAGAAAACGACGGAGCTGCTCGCGGTCGAACTCGGGTTCTTCCGTGAAGCCCATGAAGGTGCCGCGAATGGAAATACTCGTCTCCGCAATGCGCCTGAGGAACGGCATGGCACGATGGTACGGCACTCCCATGCGCGACATCCCGGTGTCGAGATAAATGTGCGCTGCCACCGGCCTACCAGCCGCGCGCGACGCCGCGACGACCCGCTCTGGGCCGTCGTCGGTGCAGAGCGCGAAGTGGACACCGCGACGAGCCAGCTCAGCGCCGTCCGATTCGCCGAACAATGCCATGAGCAGCACAGGCTTCCGGAGGCTGGCGTCCGCCAACTCCAACGCCGCTTCGGTCTTGACGACGGCAAAGCCCGCGATTTCCGGCATGCCGTCCAACGCACGCGCGACCTCGATCGCCCCGAGACCGTAGGCGTTGTTCTTGATCACAGCCAGGATGGGGCGCCCACCGGCGAGCCGTGACAGCACTCCCACGTTGTGCCTGAGCGCCTCCGGATCGACCTCGATCCATGGATCGAAGCGGTCGCCTGGGACTGACTGGCGAGGCGACGAGACCTCGGCTCTCAACGGGCCGTGATCGAGTGTGGCGGCGGCGGCGACACTAGCAACGAACGTTCGGCGATCGATCTGCATGGTAGTGAACTCGGTTAGAGAGGCATGGCAACCCTGAAGTTGCTCCTATAATGGAATAGATGCGCCCCTTCCGCGACCTGGGCGACTAGGACTCGCCCCAACGCCTCGAAACGGTTATTTAGGTGGTATCAAGGAGATCAGACTCATGCGCACCAAGTATTTCGCGGTAGCGGGAATCGCGGCCCTGGCCCTGGGGTGTTCACGGACAGCGCCGGGGCCGCAGGCAGCGGAGCCCACCCCGGTCGTCTACGAGGAGGTCGAGAGCCCGGCGCCGATCCGTGGTCCGAACGGCATGGTGGTCGCGTCGAACATTCTGGCGAGCCAAGTCGGACGAAATGTCCTCCGGGCCGGTGGCAACGCCGTCGACGCAGCCATCGCAACGGGGTTTGCCATGGCGGTGGTGCATCCGAGTGCGGGCAACATCGGCGGCGGTGGCTTCATGGTCATCCGACTTCCCGACGGGCGTGCGACCGCGATCGATTTTCGGGAGAAGGCGCCGCTCGCCGCGCACGCCAACATGTTCCTCGATGAGAGCGGCGAGTACTCGAGCACGATGCATCACAACAGCTACCTCGCCGTCGGCGTCCCGGGCACCGTGGCAGGGTTCGCCAAGGCTCACGATCGATACGGACAGGTAGAATGGTCGAGCCTGGTCCAACCGGCGATCGATCTGGCCGCCGAAGGATTCACCCTGACGCGGTCCTTGGCACGGTCCATCGGGGGCGTCGCCGAACGCTACACGCAATACCCAGCGACCGTCGCGAAGTTTTCGAAGCGCGGCGCACCGTATGAAGCGGGTGAGATGTGGAGGCAGCCCGATCTCGCGAAGACGCTCACACGCATCCTGCAATACGGGAGAGAGGGCTTTTATCGCGGCGAGACAGCCCGCCTCCTGACCGCCGAGATGCGCCGCGGCGGCGGAATGATTACCGAGGAAGATCTCGCGCGCTACGAGGCCCAAGAACGCGAGCCCATTCGCGGAACCTACAAAGGCTACGACATCATCAGCATGCCTCCGCCGAGCAGCGGCGGGATCGCGATGGTCGAGATGATGAACGTCCTCGAGGGTTACGACTTGGCGGCGATGGGACACAATTCGGCCGACTATATCCATCATCTGACCGAAGCCATGCGCGTCGCGTACCGCGATCGCGCCCGGTTCGTGGCGGACGCTGATTTCGTCGACGTTCCGATCGAACGCCTCACGAGCAAAGCGTACGCGCGCGACCTGCGGGCTGCGATCGACGGGAACCAGGCGACGGCTTCGGCGCCGGAAGACATCGAATTCCCACACGAGAGCGATGAAACGACTCACTATTCGGTGGTAGACGCCGCTGGCATGGCCGTGTCGGTTACCTACACACTCGAGGCCGGATACGGATCCAAGATCGTCGTGCCGGGCGCCGGGTTCCTGTTGAACAACGAGATGGGCGACTTCAACGCCAAGCCCGGTCTCACCACCGACCGCGGGTTGATCGGCACGGAACCCAACCTTGCACGCCCGGAGCAACGCATGCTCTCGAGCATGACGCCGTCCATTCTGGCTCGCGACGGCGAGCTGGTCGCCGTAATCGGGAGCCCGGGCGGCCGCACGATCATCAACAGCGTGATGCAAGTCATGCTGAACATCATCGAGTTCGACATGAACATTCAGGAAGCGGTAGACGCGAAGCGAATCCACCACCAGTGGCTGCCCGACCGTATCAGCATCGAGGCGGGCGGCGTGACGCCTGAAACCGTCGCGCAACTCGAGGCGATGGGACACACGGTCCGGGTGCGCGGCAGTCAAGGACGGACGAACTCGATCATGATCGAGGTGAACACCGGCGACCCGCTCGGCGCGGCGGATCGTCGAGCATCCGACTCGGGCGCAGCTGGAAACTAGTCCTAGCGAATCCGCTGCAGGGCCGCGGTCGCTTCGTCGACCATCGGCTGGAACTCCGGATCGGGATCTGACCACAAGAAGAGGAACCGTTCATAGTGCGCACGCGCCTCGCTCAGCCTGCCCTCACGCTCAGCCATGCGCCCCAATCGAAGGTAGGAGGGGGCCGCGAAGGGGCGGTCATGCAGGTTGAAATTTTCAAACGATTGGTAGACCTCAGTTGCCTCCAGAGGGCGCCCCGCCGCCTCCAGCAAGATGGCGCGCAAAAATCGATCGGCGGTCCGGGCAGCTACGACTGAGAACATGGCGATCTCATAGTGTCCTATCGGGGCCTGGCTCTCCAGTATGCTCAACGCCTCCGCCGAGTCTCCTTGCGATAACGCAATGTTGGCATCGATGCTCTGCGACAGCGCCAGATGGATGCGCACAGCATCCACGTTCCCGTCGAGTCGCCGTACTTGCTCACTTGCTCTAGCCGCGCTTTCGAGTTGGCCCAACCGTGCGTGCGCAAGACCGAGCAGATACAGACGAATGGCCGGATGCAGGCCATCGTGTATGGTGAAGTGCGCAGTGGTCATGGCGCTGGGCGGCACCGCCTCGGCGTCCCACGCAGTGAGGTCGACGACCAAGTCCTCCAGTTGCGCGGGACCAACCCGGGCAAACGGAAATAGCGTGACAAGAGCCCGATGCGGGAGGCCGAGGGGTTGGTCCAAGGTTTCCGCGACTTCGATGTCTCGTCGCGCCTCCTCCATTCGTCCCTGAGTTAGTCGAGTATAGGCGCGGTGCACGCGCCCCAACGCCCTTACCTCGGTGGCATGCCCTTCGGCCATCGCTATTTCAAGGAACGGCTCGACCTCTTCGAAGTAGTCGGACCAGATCAAGATGCCCCATGTCCCTTGTAGCAAGTCGACGTCTTGCAGCGACTGAAACCGCACGATGAGTTCGTCTATCCGGCCCTCATCGTTCAATAGGAGCGCCCTGCTCAAATCCGTCTCGAACGTGCGATCACCATCAGGATTCAGTTCTCCAATGCGACGGGAGATGGTGTCGACCCCGATCGAATCGGCGAGCCTGACCGCAATACGCTGCAGATGAACGAGCGCACCCGCATGGTCGGGCTCGAAGCCCAAGACACGCTCGAACGCCGACCGTGAATTCTCAAAGGGTCGACCCATTACGGGACCGAAATGGAACTGAACTTCGCCGAGTTGGCTCCACGCCTCCACATCCTGCGGCCACGTCTGCACGATCGACCGGAAGAGACGTTCGGCCTTTTGATCGTCACCGTTACGAGTTGCCAGCAACCCGTCCAGCAACCTACGATCATGCTCCGACAGTCGTTCGGCGTGGCGGACCGCCCCCTCAGCAGCCACGCGAGCAAGCCCAGGATTCAGCGCCCACTCCGCCGCCACGCTCAGACGGTAAAAAGCCAACGCGAACTGGCTGTCGACCGCAATGGCGGTTTGGAACGCCTCGACCGCCGGTTCGTACTGCCCCATGCGAAAGTGTTGTTCGCCTTCGAGATACGCCTTCAGCGCCGAAAG
>JBDHLU010000127.1:0-10518 GCA_039656555.1 Gemmatimonadota bacterium
GCACCTCGCAACAAACTGATCCTCGCTCGCTAGGATGCCGCTACGCCAAGAAAGCCGAGGTCGGGAATCTCCCACCTCGGCTTTCGTTTTCTATCCCCCCTGGTCAGTGACGAAGCGAACGAGGCATCGGTCCCGGAGCGAACGTCAGCGCGCACCAACGTCGGGTTGGTATCTTGTCGTACTCGCGCGGTGCAGTTCGCGTAGGGACCGATGCCTCGTGAGCTGAGTGCCGAAATGCGACTGCTCGTTATACTAAGCCCTACGTGGTTGATCGCCATTGAATAATTCGAAGAGGTCGCAAACATGTCGGACCATGTCACCGCCCATGAGTGGTTCTCTTCGGGTACGAGAGTCCCGTACGACCCAGTACGAAAACGAATACTGAACACCGATGAGGGAACGGACCCCACGGGTACGATCCATGTGTTCGAGCGTGTCGCCCTCGGCGACGGTGAGCAGGATGATCGATCGGTGTGGACGACGTTCTTACCTGGATTTCCTGACGGCTCCTTCGGCTGGGCGAAGGTCGACCATCATCTCGGCGACAACGGCATGACGCCGAAGATCCACGTTGAATACGTTGGCCAAGGCGACTCGGACAAACCTTCGACCTATCCCTATGGGACCGTGGAGCGTGCCGATCTGGTCGAGGCGCAATGGGCATCGAAGGGCATTCAGTCGACATTCATCGTGTCGTTCGATTATTCCTCGTTGGTTACCTTGGAACTCCTCAGCAGGCAAGAAGAACGCATGAAAGAAGACACCGGGTTCAGCCCAATGATCGAAGGTGTCTTGCTGATAAACGGCGGGTATTTTGCCGACGCCCATAGTCACCCGCTCATGACGACACCAGCGCTGCGATCGCCGATCGGAGGCATGGTCACGTGGTTCGGACAACGATCTCGATTCTTGGCCAGGGTGCTGCTCAACTCGATGTTCTCCAAGGAATACGAGCTGTCTTCCATGGAGTTCAACGAAATCTACGACGCGATTCGTCGTCGCAACGGGTTCCCCTTCGTCAGCAAGGCAGCAGGGTTCGTTGCGGAGCACCGTGCGCATTACGCGGAGCGGTGGGATCTACGCCGCCTGTATCTCGCGTTGCACGAGTCGGTGTCGTTCCACATCGTGGGCAGCGACGGCGATATTTTTGAGCCGAATCAGGTCGTCAAAGCCAGAGAACGGTTGGGTGACCATGGTCTGGACATCCGCATGGTGCCGGGCGGTCATATGACCACGTCTGAACACCCGGAACAACTCGCCCGCATCATCGAAGAGGTAGGACCAGTGAATCATTTTGATTCTTGAGTTTTGAATCTTGATTCGTGATGTGGGGGCAGGTTGGGGTTCCCTGCTATCCCCGCTATCCCCGCTATCCCTGTCATCCCATCATGACGATCGTACCGAATCACGCCGCGCACTACCCCGATGCGGCTCGGACCTTTATTGTTGTCACTCCAGAGGTTGGCGGTGCATGGCCTCGGTTGAACATCCACGACGAACGCCTAGCCCCCTACTCTCATGATCGAATCCTCTACTCCGTCTGCGTTGATCCGTCGCGCCTCCGTCGCCAGCACCTCGTCGGCCGCGGGAAAACGGTCGTTACCCTCCGACATGATGGACCGGGCGGGGAAACGCCTGCGCGCCCTTGCCCTCGTCTATGCGTTCGTCTTTTTCATGTCGACCTTCATTGGCTCTTTTTTCGAACCGGGGTCATCGGAGTTCGCGAACATCCTCGATTGGGGCCCGAGCGCGATATCGATCGGCATGGCGCTCCTGGTGGCGTGGATGACCACGCGGCCCAACGTCTCAGCGACGACGATCGTGAACGGTGGTTTGGTTTTTCAAGTGGTCGGGAGTTATGGCATCGCGATGGCGCAGTACTGGGGCGTCTACCAAGGGCTGGAACATCAGATGGCACACCTCGACGTCTTTGGGCTGTCGTGGGTGGCGGTGTGGATGATGTTGTTTGCCATCGTGGTCCCGGCGAAACCGGCGAAGGCGATGTTCGCGGCGGTGGGTTCGGCGAGCGCCGTACCGATCGTGATGGCACTCACGATGAAGTACGGCGGCACCTCGATCGTCCTGACGTCTGCAGAGTTTTTCGCTGGACTGATCATGCCATACCTGCTGGTGATTCTCATGACGCACGTCGGGGCACGCGCCATTTACAGCCTTGGACGAGAGGTGGCGAAGGCACGTGAACTAGGGAGCTATCATCTCGTCGATCGACTCGGGATGGGGGGGATGGGTGAGGTGTGGCGCGCAGAGCACCGCATGCTCGCGCGTCCCGCCGCGATCAAATTGGTACGACCTGAAGTGCTCAGCGGTGGTGGAGAGGGACCGGCGGTCGCCCTCAAGCGATTCGAACAGGAGGCGCAGGCAACGGCGCTCCTGCGATCTCCCCATACCATCGAGCTGTTCGATTTTGGGGTGTCGGGCGACGGCGCGTTCTACTACGTGATGGAGCTGTTGGACGGTTTCGACTTGGAATCGTTGGTCAAGGAGTTCGGGCCCATGCCGTCAGCCCGGGCCATCCCGATGCTGCGACAGGCGTGCGATTCCCTCGCCGAGGCACACGAACGCGGGTTGATTCATCGCGACGTCAAACCCGCCAACGTGTTTGTCTGCCGCTACGGACGGCACGTCGATTTCGTCAAGGTCATGGACTTTGGGCTGGTCAAGCACCACGGTCAAGATCAACCCGACATCAAGGTGACGGCAGATAACGTCGTTGGCGGAACGCCGTCGTACATGTCTCCGGAACAGGCCGCTGGTGATCAAGAGCTCGACGGTCGGTCGGACATCTACGCACTCGGGTGTGTCGCCTATTGGATGATCACTGGGCAGCTGGTGTTCGAGGGCACGGTCATACGCACCATGATGGCGCACATGCAGGAAACACCTGTTCCACCGTCGCAACGCACGGAGTTGGAAGTTCCGCCAGCGTTCGAGCAACTCGTTCTGCGGTGTTTGGAAAAGGATCCGGACAGGCGACCGCAAACCGCAGATGAATTGTCTGCACTACTCGCCGAGTGCGAAACACCTGGAGAGTGGAGCACCGACAAGGCAAGAGATTGGTGGAACAAGGTCCGACCGCCGAGCCCCAGCCAGCTCCCTCACTAATGAAGAGGTCTACCATCCCTGCTATCCCCGCTATTCGTATCTGAGGGCCTTCATCGGATCGACTTTCGATGCGCGTAGGGCAGGCAGGTATCCCGCTCCGATGGCCACGCTCGCGAGGAGCACAGTGACCAGTGCCACCACCACTGGATCGAACCCTTCCATCCCGAAGAGGATCGATTGCGCGGCGCGACCGACGCCAAAGGCCGCGAGGATGCCGACCACGCTCCCGATCAGCGTCATCAAGCCGACCTGGCGCAGGACCAAACCACGGATCCGGCCTCCGTCGGAGCCAAGAGCCATACGGAGCCCAAACTCCCTGGTACGCTGGGCAACGGTGTACGCCAGGACGCCGTACAACCCGACAGCAGCGAGCAACGTTGCCAGCGCGGCGAAGGCGGTCGATAGGATCCCAATCACTCGATCGAGCAGGACGCTCTCGCGCGCTTGCTGCTCGAGGGTCTTCAAGTCCTCGACGGGAAGATTGGCGTCGAGGTTCTTGACGAGCGCCGGAATGGCGCGGAGCACGGGGTCGGGGTCCGTGACAGTTTTGACGTAGAAGGTGACGAAGCCCAAGTCGGCATCCTGGCGGTACGGCCTGAAGTACATCGGCGGGATCGCTTGTTTGACATCGTTGTACTTAGCGTCGCGGACGAGGCCGACGATCTCGATGTCCAACTCAGTATCGATGCCTCCCTGGCCCATCCATGTTCCGACCGTCTCGAGTTCGTCCAGCCCAAACTTCCGGGCGAACGCCTGATTGACGATCGCCACGTCTTGTGCACCCACATCATCGGATCGGGAGAATTCGCGACCGGCCATGAGCGGGATCTCGAGCGTGCTGAAATAACCCGGGCCCACTTCGTTGAAGCGCGCGTCGACGTCGGTGTCCGGGCCACGTTCGAACCCATCGACGGACACGCTGTTACCCCAGCTGCGGCCTGACAGGACCGGGACGAGCGCTGCCGAAACATCGGTCACGCCAGGAATCGCCATGAGCTCTTCCTCGACACGATCGAACAGCGCCTTGCTATCCTCGGACGCGTAGCCATTGAGGACCGGTGACAGGCCGAAGGTGATCACATTTTCGCTGGTGAGCCCGAGGTCCAGGCGACTGACATTGGCGAGACTCCGGATGAAGAGTCCGGCCGCGACGAGCAACGTCATGGAGAGCGCAATTTGCGACGTGACGAGCACGGAGCGGAATCGTGCCGCAGCGCGCGCGCCGGATGGTTGCCCTGAGCCGCCCCTGAGCACGGTTACCAAGTCCGGGCGTGTGGAGTGCAGCGCGGGGTACATGCCGAAGAGAAGTCCGGTTCCGACGGAGAGGGCGGCAGCGAACACGATGACGGATGGGCGCAGCCCGCCCGCGAGCATACCGGCACTCTCCGGCGGAAGCATCGACGAGATCAGGCCGATCGTCGCCTGCGCGACCAGGATGCTGGCGACGCCACCAATGGCCGCAAGCAGGATCGACTCGGTGAGGAGCTGGGTCACGAGGCTGCGTCGGCTCGCCCCGAGTGATCCACGGATCGCCATCTCCTGCGCGCGGTTCGCACCACGGGCCAACAACAGGTTGGCGATGTTGGCGCACGCGATGAGCAGCACGACGCCGGTGATGGCGAAGAGCATCGTGAGCGGGATCGAGACTTCCGCACGCATCGTGCTCTGCCCGCGTTGCCCCGCCGAGAGGAGTAACGTCTTCGCGCGGAACTGCTCCATCGTGGCCTCACTCATGCCACTCTGCAGCTCGGCCTCGACGTCGTTCAGGATGCCACTGTAGATCGTGTTGACCTCGGCACTCCCCTGTTCCATGGGCACGCCTGGTTTCAGGCGCCCGAAGACGAACATCCAATACATGCGCCGGTTGTCGAACTGCTCCTCGTCGAAGAACGTGCTCACCGTGCTGTGCATTCGGATCGGAACGAAGACGTCGGGATGGTTCCCGAGGGTCGTTCCTTCAAAGCCGCGCGCGGCGACCCCCACGATGGTCATATGCTGGCCGTTCACGACGATCGGCGCATTCAGCACGCTGGGATCGCCACCGAGTTGATTCTGCCAGAACCGGTGACTCAGCACCGCCACGAAATGCTGGCCGACGACGCGGTCATCGTCCCGGGTCAAGAGCCGTCCCAGCGCCGGCCGCACACCCAACGTGGAAAAATACGAGCCCGAGACGAGGAGGCCCTGCCCATTCACTGTTTGGGCATCGATCGCCAAGTTCGCCCCGAAATCGGCGTGCGTCGCGAGGCCTGCAAACGACGCGGTCGCTTGCTGCTCGAGGTCTCGGAACATCGGGTGACTGAAGGCCTCGCTGCAATTCCCGATCTGACTGCACCACTGCGATCCGGGCTTGGGCCCCGGATTGGCCAGGTTGACCAAGAGGCCCGGTTCCTCGACGGGAAGCGAACGGAGGAGCATCTGATCGAACAGGGAATAGATCGCGGTGTTCGCGCCAATGCCCAGCGCCAGGGACACGATGGCCACGCTGGTGACGATCGGGGCCTTGGCGAGTGTTCGAAACGCGAGCTTCAGCGTGCGCATGAGCCGGTCCTTTGGTATTTGGGCCTCGTCCGTATTAGATGGATCCGATGTCGAGATGGTTGCGTTGGCGTCAGAGTCGACGCGTTGCCTCCCGGCGAACATGCCGGGGGTGTTGATACCGCTTGGGCGATTCTATTAGAAGCTACCGCCCCCCGACGCGGTCGCACCCTGCCACACGATATCCACCGATTCGTTCTTGTACCGCAGGACGTGGGGAACGGCAGCACCGTTTTGTGCGACCCAGTACGCGCCTCCCGCTTCGTCGGGGCCCGCGACCGATGATACCGCAGTAGACGGAAAATCGAGCCAGCCAACGTCCACCCGGACCCAATCCTTGCCGTCGACCGTTTCGCTTTGCATAGCCTCGGCATCGACCCAGCAAGATTCCAGCGCCGGGTCCTCTTCGAAACCCAACCGTTCAGCTTGTTCTTCCTGCACACCGATTACGACGTCCATCCCGACGGCGAACGCTTCATCTTCATCCGGCGGAGCGAGCGGGAAGCCACAGGAATAACGGTGGTAGTGAACTGGTTCACCGAACTCCAGGAGTTGATTCGCCTTCTCCCCGCTATCCCCCCAACCTCTGCACCCAATTCGTCACCAGCATCACGCGTCGTGCCGCGCGTTCGGTTGGACGTTTGACGAGAAGGAATCGTTCGCCGTCCGCGGTCGCATCCCACCCGCGTGTCGCGCGTGGGGAGTATTGGTAGTCGCCGGAAAACAACACGACGGGCCGCCCAGTCGCACCGCTCGCCGGCTCCACGGTCGCCGCGACGACCTCCGCGCCGTTTCGCCACACGAGTTCCCGGCCACCCTTCGTCCACCGCGGTTCGGAGCCGCCGTTACTCGAGACCGCAATCCGGCGATCCGTCACGTTAGGATAGGAGACCATGTAGACCTCGGCGCGCCCGGATTCGTCGGAATCGAAGGCCAGCCATTGACCGGTCGGCGATATCGCCACGTTCGAGAGGGCGGCATCGACCGCGAGCAACACCTCCGGATTCGCACCGTCGATGTTGGACCGCCAGATTTGCTGATACGGAATCGCCGACAGTGTGAAGATGACATGCCGGCCGTCGGGCGTGAACGCGCTCCCGTACTTGTCGAAGGTATTCGAAAGGAACAGGCGTATCGGTCCACTGGCGTCCCACGATCGGGTGTAGAGATCGAAGATCGGTTGCTCGGACACGAACATGACCGACCGACCATCGGGGGTCCACACCGAACCGAATTCCGCACCGCCACCAGAGGTCAACCGAGTACGGCTCCCCCGCTCCGGCTCGAGGACCCACACGTCGGACGCTTCGCCGCTTTGCGTCACCGACACGGCAATCCGTCGCCCATCGGGGGAGACGGATGGCTCGGCGTACCGGTCGGATTCCGGCACGGCGGGCGTTTCATTTCCCTCACGATCGACCCACATGAGATCCGACGGCGCGTCGTACTCGGCGGCGGTCACGTAGGCGAGCGTCCCGGCCGACGAAACGGCAAACCCCGCAATGCCCTCTTCGGCTTTGAGGGCGACACCCTCCACGACGGGCCGCGCCTCACCAACGACCGCCATCCGATCCAGGTCGAAGGGGGCCGCAAAGATAATCTCGTTTCGCACGTACAGGAGATACCCGGGTACATACTGCCCGTACACCGCACCCTGCACCACGAG
Organism: Gemmatimonadota bacterium; assembly: GCA_039656555.1. Taxonomy (GTDB): domain Bacteria; phylum Gemmatimonadota; class Gemmatimonadetes; order Gemmatimonadales; family GWC2-71-9; genus CAMYLY01. Next base: position 7,328 of record JBDHLU010000127.1, read on the forward strand.
TGACTGTGTACCCGTCTCCAGATCCAACACTTCGATGCGCGCGCTATCGACCGGCGTACGAAACGCCGTATACAAGAGGTGCCGACCACCCGGCAACACTCGCACATGCCAGTGCCCCAACACGCCGCGCGTCGAATCCGGCATCGTCAGCATCTCGGCGCCAGTTCCGTCAGCGCCGATACGCCAAATCCCGCTCTTGTAACTTCTCGTGTAGTACAACGTGCCATCCGCCGCCCAATCTCCCTCGGACCATGTCGCGTCCGGGTCCACCGCCACGGGAGGGCCGCCGTCAGCCGGCACTTTGTAGAGGCCTCCGCTCTGGCCTTTGCGATACGCCAGCCACTCCCCGTCCGGTGACGCGTAGTGCATATACGCGTCATCCGTCCCTCGCAGCACGCGTCCGTCGAACGCGTCCAACCGGCGCTCGTACAAGTGGCGGATCCCCTCCTCGCGCACGGTGACGTAGAGGCGCGTGCCATCCGGCGAAAACACGAGCTTCGGGTAATCGATATAGACTTCCGGCGGCAACTCGAGGGTGGCACTCACACTCGCCGCGCCGAGTGCGTCGGGCGACCGCGGTAGAACCACCGCGACGATCGCCACCACCCCGGCGGCTACGGCCACCGCCCACGGGAGGCGGGTGGTTCGGGTCCCTGTCACAGCACCGGCGACGTGTTGTTTCGTGGTGGTGAACGCCGGGTTGCCGAGCGCATCGGCGAACGCCTTCGCGGTCGCAAACCGATCGGCCGGCAATTTCTCCAGAGACTTGCCGACCGCGGCGGCCACGTGAGGCGGCACCGCGCGGCGGAGTTCCGTGAGTGGCTGCGCCTCTTCGGTCACGATCTTCATGATGATCTGCTGTGCCGTGCTTCCCGTGTGCGGCGGGTCGCCCGTCAGCATCTCATACAGCACCGACCCCAGCGAGTACACATCCGAGCGTCCCGAGATGTCTTTCTCCGCGGTCGCCTGTTCGGGTGACATGTAATGCGGCGTGCCGAGACTCAATCCCGTCTCGGTCATCCGTCCACCCGCGGCCGCACTCACGGCGAGCGCGATCCCAAAATCCGCCACCATCGGTCGCCCGTCGTGCAGCAGAATATTCTCGGGTTTGATATCGCGATGAATCACGTTCTGGCGGTGCGCGTAGTCGAGCGCGTCCGCCACCTCACGCGCGGTCCGCACCGCCTCGTCCACGTCGAGTTGTTTTTCCCGGTCGATCTTATCGCGGAGCGTCTCGCCCTCGATGTAGGGCATGACGTAATACAGGAAGGAGTCCGCTTCACCCGAATCGAACAACGGGAGGATGTGCGGATGTTGCAGCCTCGCTGTCGTCGCGATCTCCTGCACGAAACGCTCGGCGCCGAGCACCGCTGCGAGTTCAGGCTTCAAGACCTTGAGCGCGACTTGGCGTTTGTGTTTCAGATCTTCGGCGAGATACACCGTCGCCATGCCACCTTGGCCGAGTTCGCGCTCGAGCGTGTAGCGGTCCGCGAGGGCTTCCGAAAGGCGGGGGAGGATGTCGGTCATGGCCACTATAATGGATAAAGCGGGGGCGTTTAGCGAGTGCGGTGGCGAACGCGCCGAGGACCTGCATCTTAGAGAGCATCGGCGGCTCGGTTGGCGCGAGCCAACACACGCCCATCACCAGCAGCAAGGGGATCGAGATGAAGCGGTCGGCAATCCGTAGTGGCGTCCTCGCTTGTGGACTCCTGATACCAGCGTTGTGCCTAGCGCAACAGGGTACCGTCCTCGAGGGTCAGACGATGGCGAGCGCGATCCTCGGCGAGGACGTGCGCTATACCATCTACCTTCCCGCCGACTACGAGACGTCGGAACGCCACTACCCCATCGTCTACCTGCTCCATGGGTACACTGACGACGATACCGGGTGGCTGCAGTTCGGCGAGGCCAACCGAATTGCCGATGCGGCCATCGACGCGGGAAACATTCCGCCGATGATCATCGTCATGCCGGACGGCAAGGTGAGTTGGTACATCAACGACTATGAAGGCTCCGTGCGTTGGGAAGACATGTTCATTGACGAGTTCATGCCCCACATCGAAACCGCGTATCGCGTCCGTCGGAAGAAGGAATTCCGTGGCATCGCCGGGTTGTCGATGGGTGGGTATGGATCGCTGGTGCTGGCAATGCACAACCCCGATCTGTTCGCGGCCGTCGCCGCGTTCAGCAGCGGGATCTTTACGGACGCGCAGATGCAAGCCATGCCGCAAAGTGACTACGACAACTTTTGGGGACCGTTGATTGGCGGCACCGGACGTGAGGGCAGCGCCCGCCATACCGATCACTGGCGACAACACTCCGTGCTCGACCTCGTCACGACCATCCCCGCCGACGAGCTCAAGAAATTGCGCTATTACATCGATTGCGGCGACGACGACTTCCTGGCCGTCGGCAACTCGACACTGCACATCCTCATGACCGAGCACGAGATCCCGCACGAATACCGTGTACGGGACGGAGCCCACACGTGGGCCTATTGGCGAACCGGGTTGTCGACGGGCCTGGGATTCATCGGCGAGAGTTTTCGCCGGTGACAGCGGATCGAAACGGGAGTCCGCCAATGCCCGTCACGGCAAAGTTGTCGAAGGCCTTCTACAAGAACGATGCCGCTGGCGACCTCAGCGGAATTGACTCACCGTTCCCTCACGCACTGCCGGAGGTGCACGTCGATCCGGCAGATGTGTTCGGAAAGCCACCGGTCCACCGTATCGACGAGCTTGCGAGCCTCGACCGGATCGTAGCCGGTCCGCTCGTACCGTTGCCGAAAGCCGGACAGGACCTTCACGAACTTCGTGTGGGCCTCTTTGTTTCCCTGTGCGACAGGGCACCGGTGTTCCTCCATGCAGCGTTCCTCGAAACCGAAGTGGCGGCGGCAGTAGGAGTCCATGATGTCGAGCAGCACGCCATAGGTTCCCCCATGCCCAAGGTCGAGTGATGCTCGGAAGTCCTCCGCCATCTTGAAGATCATCTTGTGCTGCTCGTCGAGGCGTTCAACGCCCGTCGCGTACTGCTCAGACCACCTCATCGTGGGCTCCTTGCGCTTCCCTCAGTCGCAGTTGGCACCTGTCGTGTGGCATTCATTCCTGTGGTCTCCCAAATCGCATGGGTTCACTCGTGAACAAGCGGCCAGTAGCGCGGTATTGGTCGATTCCAGAACACGTTAACCCCAA
>JBDHLU010000128.1:0-12356 GCA_039656555.1 Gemmatimonadota bacterium
ATGAGATCCTGGATCTTGTAGGGTGCAAACCGACCGGCAAGCCGGTAGTTGGCCGGCTGCGCAAACGTGGGCGTTGCAACCGCAGACAGCACCATGGCCGTCAGGCAAAACGAGATTAGCTGTCGATTCATCAGGTCCTCCAAGGGCCGATCGAGGTGGTGCGGCTGACGCCGCAGAACGAAGTTATCGGCGGTGGGGCACCCTGCAAGTCACCTTGGCTTATGTTTCCACATGACCAATCTGTTACATGGCAACACTTGACCTGCCCCGGCATGGACGCAACCCTCTGGTAGCCATACCCCCCCTCTCTCGCGAGGCGTAACGACCTAATGGGACGTCTGAGTTCGTTCGAGCAGCGCATCGGCGGAGTCTTGAGCGGGATCCGCCTCGACAGCATCAAGAACAAGATCGTCGTGCTTGCCCTACTCGCGACGCTGCTCCCTACGTTCACCACGGCCGTGGTCTCGTACACGCAGAACAAGCGGTCTATAACCAAGGGGGTGAACGAAGAACTGCGTAGCGTCGGTTCTCAAACCGGCAGGGAACTCGACATTTGGGCACGGGAGCAGTTTTTCGCCGCCGGAGTGTTCACCAGCTCTTTCGAGGCATGGGAGAATCTCGAGCGGATCCCCCAGGGGGGGCCGCAGAGCATCGACGCGTTGTCTCGACTCACCGACTACGTCACCGCCGTGCAGGCGCTTTCCCCGTTCCTCGAGATCTTGATTCTGGACCCGCAGGGTGAACGCGTAACCTCGAGTCACGATTCCAGTGCGAGCGTGTCCGTCCCGGCGGATTGGCACACGCGGCTCCGGGGCGGGAACCCGGTCCTCGGCGAGCCCTATTGGGACGCCGGGCAGTCGCGGGTCACGGCACTCCTGGCCCAGCCCATCACTTCGCAAAGCAGCCAACGGTATCTCGGCGTCCTCGTCGCTCGGATTGACTTCAATGCCGTGAATGACCTGCTGAAGGTATACGCCCCCGGAACTTCCGGACGGGTATACGTGCTCTCGGCCGACCACGTCATGGTAGCCAGTTCGGCCCCGATCGATGAGATGCTCCAACCCGTTGCGATACGACCCGCCATCGACACCTCCGACTCGACGGTGGCGACGGTCGAATACAGCATCGATGGTCGCCGAGTACTCGGTACGCTGGACGAGGTGCCCCGCGTCGACTGGGCTGTCGTGACGGAGATACCACTGAACGAGGCGTACGCACCCGTGAGGCGCCTGCGCAATGTCACCCTGCTGGTCGTCTCGCTCCTCTTGGTGATCGTCGGCTCGATCGCCTATGCCCTTGGAGTCCTCATTGTGCGGCCGTTGGATCGCCTCAGCACCGGGGCCGAGAAGGTCGCTACGGGAGACCTCTCCGTGGGCCTTCCCGTCACTGGCGGAGGGGAAGTGGGGTATGTGACGCAGGTGTTCAACGACATGGTGAGCAAGCTGCGAAGCGGGCGCGAAGCGCTCGACAAAGCCAGCGAAGAACTCCGCACGCAAAACCTCGAACTCGAGCGCTTGTCGGTCACCGATGGCCTGACGGATTTGACCAATCGACGGCGCGCCATGGAAATATTTACCGAAGAGATCGAGAGAGCCGACCGCCAAGACCACACACTCGGGGTCCTGATGATGGACGTCGATCACTTCAAGAAATACAACGATACGTATGGACACGTCGAAGGCGACACCGTGCTGCAGGGCGTCGCTAAGTCGATCAAGCAAGCAACCCGCGGCATCGATACGCCGGCGCGTTATGGCGGCGAGGAGTTCATGGTGCTGCTTCCCGAATGCGATGTGCAGGGAGCGCTCGAAGCTGCGGAACGCATTCGGCAGCGTCTGAGTGAGGAGGAGTTCCTCGGTGGCAATGTGACCATGAGCATCGGTGTCTCAGCGCACCCGGAGCACGGCGGCACACCCGACGCATTGATTCGCGCGGCGGACGCCGCCCTATATCGCGCCAAGGAGAAGGGACGCGACCGGATCCTCGGCGTCCGGCAAGGCCCAGCGTAAGAGCGGCGCTGCCAAAAGAAAATCGCGAGCCAAGAAAGCCACGCCCAAGAAGACCACCAAGAAACAGGCTAAGAAGGAATCACCACCCGCAGACTGATACTGTTACTGCCGGCTCGTCACCAGAGTGTGGAAGATCCATCCCTCCCGACCTTGCCCATCGACGATTCGGACCCACTCACTAGTGTATGATCGACCCTCGACCGATGCCCCCTGGTCTAGCGTGAACTGCACCCCGAAACCCAGACCGGGCCCGCCCCGGACATTGCTATTGCGAACTGTCTGGAGGGGCACCGGAATCACGAATATCGACTCCCCTTCCCGCAAATCCCCGCTGGCAGTGCCACTGAGCCGGGATTGCCCACGCTGCGCCAACGCTCGCGCTTCCGCCGCCAGGTACAGCGCTCCAGCGTAGTTGTCATTGTCGAACTCGGCCCTGCTCTCCTCCAGCAATCGTGTGCCCTGGCCGTATTCCAGGACACCACTTCCGCCCTCGAGCCCGGCCAATGATTGGAGCGCGATGTCTGCCTCGGCCATCCCCGATGCGGCCTCCGCCCGGCTGGCCTGACTCTGCAACTTCGCCATGTTGCGGACGACCTCTTGCTGAGCACCGGTCAACTGCCCCTGTATCACCGCAATCTGGGCATCGCGTTCGAGCAACTGAAGTTGCAGGCGGGCTGCGCGCTCCTGAAGCACGGCGTCTGCGGCCGCTTCGACTTGGACCTCGACCGTGTCCACGACGACGACCGTATCGACGATAACCACCGGTTCCGGGGTCTCTGGCGGGGCGCTCGGGGCGCATGCGGCAAGCAGAGTCGGGATCAAGGCTGCCGCAGCGGTTTTGAGTCGAAGCAAAGCTAATTCTCCATTCGGACTAGCCCGTAGCCTAGCGCCAAGCATCGCAAGTCCGCAAGCACGATAGCTCATCGGCCAAACACGATTTCGCCGTCGAATACTGTCATCTCACATTGCATGTCTTTTAGATCGACCATGGGAACCTCGTACAGGTTGCGATCCCAGACTGCCAGGTCGGCGTATTTTCCCACCTCTATCGACCCGACCTTGTCCTCGAGAAACATCTGATGGGCACCCCAAATGGTGAACGACTTGAGCGCAGTTTGCACGTCAACCGCCTCGTCCATCCCATAGGGGCTCGCTCCATAAACACCCATGAGCGTCTCCCGCGCTACCGAAGCCCAAATGCCGTATCGCGCCGGGAACGGCGTCACGGTGTAATCCGAAGCTCCCGCCCATCGGATGCCTCTGTTTTGGAACGTCTTGAATGGGTTCAGCCGCAAGGCACGGTCTGGACCGAAATTGCCGGCGTACGTGTCCCCGATCCACCACATGAAGGTCGGAGACGATTCCGGATAGGCTGCGTCGTAGTCCGCCTGCAACCGCGCCATCACGTCGAGCGCGTGGTCGGAGGGAATGTTGGCGTGAATGATTCCGTGGCGCCTCCCGGAGATGGGGTGGGCCTCGAGCGCCAGCGCATACGAGTCGACCACCCAATCGATCGTCCGGTCACCAATGGAATGCACGCTGACGTGAAAGCCGGCCTCGTGAAACTCCAATATCTGCTGGCGGAGCATCTCGGGGTCGACCGCGGGGTATCCGCGATTGCCCACATCGACCTCGGTGGAGTTCTTGTTCCAATCCTGATACATCCACGCAGTGCGCGCCCCACCCGATCCGTCCGCGAAGAGTTTGACACCACCGGAAATCAACCGATCGTCTCCCGTGCTGACATAAGGTCTCGTGAAGTTTCCCACGCGTTCCATGAGCGTTCGCGAGGCTGCGAGGGAACGGCCTCCACTCCACAAGGCAAACACGCGCACCGAGAGATGGCCGTCGGCGAGCACATCCTGGTACGCCTCCCACGTACTCATGTCGATCCCGGGGTCCTTGAGCCCGGTCATGCATTCCCGATTGAATGCAGCCGCGAGATCCCTGATCCCCTCTCGAATTTGTGCCCCTGTCATGGGAGGGATGAGCCTGGTGATAAGGCCCATTGCCCTTTCCTTCATGACGCCGGTTGGCCGACCGTTGGAGTCACGGTCGAGGGTCCCGCCGGTCGGATCCGGCGTCCCAGCCGTAACACCGGCCATCCGCATGGCCAGACTATTGGCGGTGCCGTAGTGGCCCATCGTGTGCTCGAGCCACACCGGGTTGTTTGGAGCAATTTCATCCAGGTCCGAGGCTAAGATGTAGCGAAGCTCCCGCAGCTTCCCTTCATCCCAGCCACGCCCTCGAATCCACGCGCCAGGCTCGACGAGTTCCACCTGCTCAGCAACCTTGGCAGCCACATCGGCCATCGTCTCAACGTTGGGGTAGCTCAAATCGAGTACGAAGAGTCGATCGGCACCGCCCCAACCAAAATGGGCGTGGGCGTCGATCAAGCCGGGAGTCACTGTCCGTCCACCGAGATCAACCGTTTCCGTACTCCTCCCAACGAACCGATTTACTTCGGTGTTCGACCCGACCGCCACCACCCTGCCATCCTTCACCGCCACCGCCTCGGCAATGCGATCGGCGGAATCGACGGTGATCACGGTCCCACCCCTGAGCACCAGGTCGGCTGCTGCCCCATCCGGAACGCCACCACACCCGGCGATGCTGCCCGCATAGGCCAACACCATCGACCCAGCCACCAATCCTCTCATACTCATTCCTTTGATGTGGAACTGTTTGGGGCCAATCGAGTCTAGATATACTGACCGGGCCCCTAAGGGGCGAGAATCTAGTACAATTCAGGCCGGTTGATACCTGACAGCTCAGTGTTTACGAGGATGGTGATGCGCACCACGAAGTTTTTGACAATGCTCGTCGTTACCGTGACTTCTGTCGTTTCGGCACAGGTCGATACCAACACGACTGAGACGGTTGCACTCTCGTTTGGGTGGCCCGCGAACCTCAGCGCCACCGTGGCCCGCTCACACATGCAGGTGAACACCCTAGGCAGCTTTGCCGACACGACGGGTGGTTCCTCTCGCTACCGGATGGTGGTTGCGGACCACGCTGAAGGTAGGCTCGTCGCATTCTCAGACTTCGAGATCCTCGACCTCGATGACTTTCGGTCGGACTACGGGGCCGAGGTGACATTTGCCGGGGTCACCGAAGGCGTGGTTCCTAGCTTCATTGTCACCGCCAGTGGAGAGATCGTACGCATCTCTGATTTCCCTGCTCTCCGCTCCACGATCGACCGACTCCTGGGCCCCGATCTCGAATCGCTGCCGGATCTTCCTCCCGGGGGCACGATCCTCCTCGAGCAGATGCTGAGCGAGCGCGTGTTCGCAGCCGGGTTGCGTGATGAGTGGGCCGCGTCCGTGGAGTTTTGGAGCGGCCAGGACCTCGAAATCGGTGCGGGGTACGAGTACGAGACACTGTCGCGACCGCCCGGTACCGACACCGCCCTCCCCTTTCTCACGGAATTCGGGATCAGAAGGCGGGAATCCTGTACCCTGGGAGGGACCGATTCGAGTTGCGTCTTGCTGTGGCGCAGCACGCACCCAAGGCCGGATATCATCCAAACCCTCTCCGACAACTTGGGCCGCGTCATGCGTCCCGATACGCTAGCAGACTTTCGCGTGGATAGCGCAGACATCAGCACGTCGGTCGTGATACTGGCCGACCCCAACGGGCTCATCCCGTACCGTATCGATATCCTCCGGCACACATACACCCGCACCCAGCTTGACACGAACCCACCGGAAGAAATGACGCAGGACCAGGTGGTGCGGTTGGCGTATGCCTACGGAGATGCAGCGCAACCATTTGTAGCTGACGGGCTCGATGCCGCGATCGCCACCTTTTTGCGAAACGACGTACCAGAATCGATCCCAATGTTTCGCCAAGTGGTGGAAAATGACGCGTCAAATCCTGATGCTCACGCATGGCTTGCCGATGCCTTGCGCCGAACGGGAGACAATGCGGAAGCGGAGGACCATGCTCGCCGTGCGCTCGCCATTGACGCCTGCCATGCGTTCGCCCATACCGTGGTGGCAAGTTTGTACAACCCGCAGTATCGAGGCCTCGAGACGTCTGCGGTGGATTCCGTATGGAATCATCTGATGAAAGCCGTGGAATGCGATCCCGACGATGGAAACGCGTGGCTCTCGTTGCTGTTCGAAGCAGTTCACATGGGGAACACCCAATGGGAGGGGTCCGCCGCTCGGGCACTCGTCGAGACGAGTTTCTTGACGGACCCTACGTTGGCCTACCAACGGGCAGTGTTGCGGTCGCTCCCGGCAAACGCGTTGCTCCTCACCGGCGGCGATCTCGACACCTACCCGGCGCTGTCGCTCCAGATCGCCGAGGGCTTGCGACCGGATATCGCCGTGGTCAACGTGAGCATGCTCAATCTACCGTGGTACGCAAGAGTCGTTCGCGACCGGTACGGCATCGCGCTTCCCCTCGACGATACCGCCCTCGAGGATTTTCAACCCATTCCCGTCGCTGATGCGACCCCCCTCACCTTGGCGGACACCATCGTTCGCAGTTGGCGCAACTCAGCGGCTACAGGTGCGCTGCTCCGACCTTTCGCGATCAGCATCACGGCCGGAGATACGACTCGGTTCCCCGGCATGGGAAGGCTGGCGGCTGGTGGTTTCTATACCCTGGTCCATCCCTCCGATGGGTTGCCCGTAGTAAACCCGAGCTTTGTGCGTGCCGCACTCGACAGCATGGGCACCGATGACTTGCTGGGCCCAGCGGTGAGCGCCTCCGACCGCAGCCCCATCAGAGTCGCGTTGTCGACACCCCCAATCGCCCTGGCGGGGTACGCAGGCCTCATCTACGCGGCGGCGCTCGACCCGGACGTCTTATGGTCGATGACCAACGAACAACACACCGAAGCAGCGAACATCGCAGCCGGTTTCGAGGCGATTGGACATGCCTGGCGGCCACAGTTCTACGACGATCTCCGGGCAGATTACGCTGAGCTGTGGGTTGGTTTGAGCGCGACCACGGGCGATCCCGTCATGGCCGCAGACTATGCTGGACGAGCTATCCGATTGGTCCCCAACTCAGGGGACGCACGCCATCTGTTCGGGATGGCCCTCCTCAGAAACCAACAACCCGAGGCCGCGGTCAAGAGTCTGTTCGACGCGTATCCCGATCCCAAGCCACTGGCAAACATTCTCGGTCTCGCCGATGCCCTCCGCATGTCTGAAGACCTGGAGGGATCCGTCGGGTGGAGCGACGCCGTCACCGCCCTCTTCGTACCACAGAAGCTGCTGGATCCGGGATTCGTCTGGGGTACATGGTACATGGGGCTGTTGCCGGAAATCCCAGACGACGCTGCTATCAGGCAACCAGTTCCCGTCATCACGACCGAAGAGAAAATTGCGATCGCCCATCACACCCGGGCGTTGGACCTTGCGCTCCTCGGCCGCATGGGCGCCGCCGATGCCGCGTTCGAAAAGGCGGTCTCGATGGCCAATACCGGTTCGGTGCAGTGCATCGCGCAGAATCGGATGACCGCGGCTTTGGGACATCTGGAAATCAACACCGATATCCGCACCTGGCTCATCGCGCGCCGCGGCAGCCTAGATCAAGTAAACTGCATCATGTCGGGATAGAGCCCGCCGGCCACACCCTCGAGAACGAGAGGCTCCATGCTTCAGGACCTTGGCTGTCACGGAAAAATCGCTGTAGGAACGCTTCCACCCGACACCGTCGCGGCGCTCGAGCGGTTGTCCGGAGACTGGCTCGAATACGATCACGACGCGGGAGCCATCGTCGTTCGCCAAGTTCAACCCACGTCGGCCCCCATTGTCCCAACCGTCACATCCGAACTCGTTCACATGCTTGCTACGATTCCGTTCGAACTCCAGGAACAGTTGGCTGGTGGTGAACTCCTGATCCATACCGAAGACCTTGGTCGGCTGGTGAGAATCACGGTGGACCCCGGCGGCGCCCTCCACGTGGAGTGGGCGCACCCCAACTATGCCGGCGCAGAGAAACATCCGTTCGACGGCTCGAAAATCCAGATCGAGCGCTACGAACAACGTCTGAGCGGTCAGATCACACTAGAAGCCGACGATCCGGCTGCCGCAGCCGATGCGCTCCAACAGATCGCTGATACATTCGAGGGTTTGTATCCGGAGGGAGGTTTTCAGTCCACCCCGACCGGAAACGGATCGGTGAAGATCACGATGGAGGACGTGAACCTGGACATTCAAGAGTTGATGAACGCGCTCGACGCCCATGCGAAGCCCAATTCGGGCCGGGGTCGCGTCGCACTGGGTTCTTTCAAAGATGCCGTCCCCGAACACCTACTCCGCGTGGTGTTCGAGGACGGCAAGGTCTGGATGCAGCAACCCCTGTTGTGGGGTTAGACCGGGATTATCGTTTTCTCTTCTTCTTCTCTTCCTCGATAAACTGCACGTTGATTGCGACTAGGTCGTCTTCGAACCACGCGACCAGTCGCCCCATGAGCTTTTCCGCCAAATAGAAATGGTCACGCTTGTCTTTCGGATGAACCTGGGCTGAGATCACGCCACCGGCATTGGCGATATCGATGTGTCCGGAAGACTGGATGTGACGGAGCCGAGTCTTGGCCTTGTTGCTGAAGTACCACGTGGCGGCCTCGTGGAGGACCTTGGAGCGAAGAAGTCGGTATGCGTTGACCCCTGATTTCGGGATAACCTGTATGACTATCATGTACCCCCCTGGTACTGCCACGATAGGGCCCTTGGCAGCACCCGTCCAGGGCCGGGGGCCGGTGCCCTATTGACCCCCACTCCAAAACGCCAAGATTAAGGGATGTTCATCTGGGTCAAGCGCCTCCTCGTTCTGTCGTTCGTGGTCGGGATTCTCACGGCTGGGTCATATGCTGCCGCTAGGTTCGGGGCTGGAAAGATGCTGGGAAGCCACCAACCATTGAGTGGACGGACATTCGAATTCGCCTTCAAGGGCGCCGACGACTTGGAGGGCAACCCCCGCGTTTGGGTGTTCACCTACTCCGTCAGCCGACTCCCCCGTGTTCCTCAGGTAAAGATTTACGTAACGCCTACGGGGAAGGTGGTCGCCACTGAGCCGACGAATCTGGCCGATATCTTGGAAGCTTGGGAGAAGTCGTTGGAGCCTTAGGGGCCGTCAATCGTCAATCGCGAGACCCGGTATTTGTGACGTCGAGTTGCACAAGCGGGACTCCGAAGAACCTAGCGACGCCTGCAGCGCGCGACCGCAGTAGTCGCAGTACACCTTTGGAAAGCGGCTCGAAGGGGTAACAGCTCACTGTGATACCGCGCGCCCCCCGGTCGTACCGCCAGGTGCCCCGCACACGGTCGCGTACCAGGATCGTGCCCTCGATGTGGCCACCCGCGCGCCAGACCTTCTTGTAGTGCTCAGCGGGAACGATCCAGTCTTTCTTTTTCAACCCGAGCAGCAGTGGATCAAAGCGATAGAGAAGGCACACCGGCCATTTGGGACTTGCCGGTGCGGGATCCGATAGCGCTTTCCGATCCTTTCGGAGCGCAACCATAGGTTTCCCATCTACATCGACGTCGATCAGGTCGCTTTCTATTCGATTCAGCCACGACCTGGCGTCCGGCACTGGAACACCCAGCCAGAAGGCAAGATCCTGAACCGTCACGGGGCCATAGGCTCTCACATAACGCAGGATCAGCTCACGTCGCGCGACTTCGGCGGCAGGTGGATTCCAGCTCAGCTTCGGAACCCAGTGCATGCGGTGCACGAAATGTGTCTCGCTGCCATCGCCTTCGGCATGGCATACGGTACCGTTTCGCACCAAGCGCATGATGACGCCACCCCATGTCAGCCATTCATTGTCGGGAGCGATGCGCATTTCGCGCATATCCTTGCGACTGATCGTGCCACCCTCCGTAAGCTGTTGCTCCATCACGCGCAGAAGCTCGTGGTAGGGCGCATCATCGGAGCCCGTCCGTGCCAATGCTCGCTCGAGCCATGTCTGCTTGCTCCGCAGCGCGCCCACGAACAACGGCCAATCGGTCGTACGGTAAACGTGCAGGGTGTTACGCTGGCCCCAGAGCTTCACCAGGCTCCGTCGCCGGTACAGCGCTGACTCGAACCGTTGCAGCGTCATGCCGGAGACGCGATTCCAGACGGCCAAACCGGCGGCTGTGTGAATCTGCCCCTGGATCCCAACCAGCCTCCTCGCGGCTTCGGGCGCCGAGTTGAATGGATCTACTAGACCCGAGCGGCGGAGACGGAACCAGCAGGCTTGGGCGGCGGGAATGTGCATGAGAGAGGATAGCGAGATAGTGGGAGGGTGGGAGGGTGGGAGGGTGGGATGGACGGTTCGTCGCCGGAGAGCGTCCCCCGGAAGCGAACGTTGAGTCAGGAAACCGGGAAAGGCGGCGGGTATCCCCCGGAGCGAACGTTGAGTCGCTACCGAAAGCTCACGCCCCCATTCGAGCGAATCGCAGTTCACGAAGGGGGATGCCCGCCGCCTTTCCCATATTCCGCGCTATCTGCTCTACCCCAGCTATCTTTTCTCCATGGGCAAACTCCTCTTCCTCTTCATCGTCGTCCCAGCCGTCGAGCTCATCCTGCTCATCAAACTCGGTGGGTTGATCGGCTTGTTCCCCACGGTCGCCATAATTTTCTTCACCGGTGCCCTGGGCGCGACCCTCGCGAGGTGGCAAGGCCTGTCCGTGATCCGCCAGATACAGACCCAGATGGCGCAGGGACAACTTCCGGCCAACGCCCTGTTCGACGGTGTCATCATCCTACTGGCTGGAGCGCTGCTCCTCACGCCTGGGTTTCTCACCGACATCGTGGGGTTCCTGAGTTTGGTACCAGGCGTTAGAAACATGATCAAGCGCGCCATCCAGAAACGAGTCGAGAAATCGATTCAGCATGGCGACGCAGTGGTGATTGGATGGAAGAGATGAATATGGGATACATGCGCTTACCACTCGTGGTCGCCATGGCCTTAGCCAGTGGAACGGCCGCGACCGCCCAACAACCAATCCAACAAACGCAAACGGATGACTACACGCGCTACGAGCTGCAAGGCCCGGAAACGCATAGTTTCAGAATCCTGTACGACCTGAGTGCCACCGCCGCAGGTGCACCGTACTACTTCAACACCATTCGCCGGGGCAGCACACCCACGGTTCATGCCGTGACAGACCTCATGACGGGCCAGCCGTTGGAGTGGCGGTTGATTCCGGGTGAACAGGCGAGAGCGGCGGGCCATGTCCGCGCTCGGGACGATACCTATTACATCCAAGTCATGCTCGCGCGGCCGGTGCCAAATGGTGGCCAGGCCCGCATTCGCATCGACAAAACGTATGAGGACACCGCGAGCTACTATGCCAGTGGTGAAGAGATCGTCTTCTCACGCACGCTCGGCATTCGTCGAAATTCCGTCGTGCTTCCGGAAGGTTATGAACTCATTGAGGTGAGTTATCCTTCGCAGGTTGTGGTCGAGGACGATGGGCGGATCAAGGTGAGTTTCATGAACCCAGGTCCGGCGGGGGTGCCCTACACGGTCCGCGCTCGCCCCCTGTCGAAGCGCGGAATGGCTACCGACTCTCCGGCACCCTCCGACCCTCGCTCGCCCGCGACGACGCAATCGTCCTCACCCACCGAAGCTCGCCTCGACTACCGATTCTCCGAACGGGCCTTCCAAGATCGCGATATCGTCTACTTCCTCGAGCAGCCCGAGACACACGCGTTCCGGCTGTATCACGACTACACGGAAACCCGGACCGGTGTCGATCGTTACCTGAACGTGGTTCGGGCGGGGAGCAAGGCGTCCAACCCATCCGCCAAGATCCTGGATACGGGTGAGAAACTCCAGGTGGAGACGTTGCGCGGCGAGGAGATCACGGAACGTGGCGTCGATATCGGGCGGGCGCCTTCGGACGATACCGAGGTCGTCGTGATTTGGTTCGATGCCGTCCCTGAAGGCGGTTCCGTTCGTCTCCGGATCGAGGAAACCTACACCGATCCCAACCGGTACTTGCTGAACGGCGACGAACTCGTATGGGATCGAAGTTTTGGCCGCGCGCGCAATACGGTCATCCTGCCCGAGGGATGGTATCTCACAGCCAATGCAATTCCCGCGGTAGTTGACCTCACCGAAGACGGACGCGTCCGACTGCGTTACATCAACGAGCGCCCCGGGGGTATCGACGTGTTCATCAAGGCTCGGCGGCGGTAAGTCGATATGTACAAGCGCGCCGAGGACTTTCTCAACCGGTATCTCAAGCCCATACCATGATCAAGCGAATCCTGACGACTCTCGCGACCGCGTGCGCGATCAACGGTCCGGTTGCCGCCCAGCACGATGCCAACGCTGAAGCAACCGTTCGCCAACTCTACGACCTCGTAACGTTCGCTGCGGGCGTCAGCCCG
>JBDHLU010000129.1:0-10411 GCA_039656555.1 Gemmatimonadota bacterium
TGACACGCCGCGCTCCATCAAGATGTTCTGTCCGCGCACACCTACCAATTGCACGACGCGTATCACCGGCCCATCGTCCGGCAGTCCCAGAAGTTCAAACGGCACATCGGACCAATCGTACAGATCGCCATTCCGTTCGTGATCCAAGAAGTACGGCTGTGTGGGCAGGGTGGCGGCAGGAACGACGACGGGGATGGTGACTACGATATCTGCACCCGGTGCAAGCCTTCCCCCACCTTCAACGCGTTGCCATTCCCAGGCGTGAACCGTGATTCCCATCGCGCCGACCTCATCGGCCCCGGCGTTGTAGAGCCGGACCTTCACGTCGATAGTATCACCGGGGACCACCGTTTCCACGTCTGTCCAAGCATCGAGGACGAGTCCTGCTGAAATCGCCAGGGCACGCTGAAGCAATCGTTGCCGATCGCGTGGTAAATGCTCGCGGGCTGCACGATCTACCGCGGCCGCAAGTGGCTCAACGGCTTCCGCCATTCGGGCTGGGCTCAGCGAGGTACGTAATGAATCAGCGAACGCGCCGAGCCAACTGCTATCGGCCGGAACGCCGGCAAACAGATCGCCGCCCCCCGCGCCCGTCTGGTCTCCAGTCAGCACCATCCGCGAAACGGCAGGACCGATGTCCTGGAGCACTCCCATGTTCTGCGACCGGTGCTGGCTCCGGCTCGCCATCGCCATCTGATGGAACGACCGTCCCGTCCGTGGATCCAACGCTCCAGCTTCCATCTCCAACGCGTCGGTCACGTCTCCGAACCGGCGCGACAAGAAGAGCTTACTCGGCTCCCAAGGAGCGAGCCCCTCTTCGGCGAGTTCTGGAAACTGCTGCGGATCTCCCGCGGCCTCGAACGCCCGATTCGCCATGGCGCCGGCCATGGTGTGCTGTCCGTGCCCGTCGCGGGCGGTACCCGACCACACCGTAATGATGACGTGGGGTTGGAAGCGACGGACAATGCGTACGACGTCCTTCAACACTGAATCGGGGAGCCACTTGGTCGCAGTCTCGTCGAAGGACCGTGAATACCCAAAGTCGTAGGCCCGGGTAAAGAACTGCTCAGCGCCGTCGATGCGTCGCGCCTCCTGAAGTTCACGGGTGCGCAGCAGGCCGAGACCTACCCCCAACTGTTGCCCGATGAGGTTCTGCCCACCCTCTCCGCGTGACAGCGAAAGGTACGCCGAGCGGACGCCAAGTCCGTGGGCGAGCAACGCGAGCAGCCTGGTATCCTCGTCGTCCGGATGGGCACCGACCATGAGCACGCGACGGGTTTCCGCCAGTTGTTGGAGTACCGCGTCCAACTCAACGAACCCGCCACCCGAGGCAGGGGCATACTGCGCCGCAGCCGGCCGGGCGACCGTGCCCAGGAACAGCGCGAGCGCGAGAGCGCTACGCGGCTTCACGCGCTACGACAATGCTACGCAGACGTTCGGCACTAGGGTCCTGTGGATCCCCAAAGGGTCGTGGATGTCCACTAGGATCCATGATCACGGACGGACACACGAAATCGACGCGACGGGCACTCATCCGGTCCTGGACCAGCTTGGTCGAAACAGGCGCGCCGACCAAGATGTTTTCGGGCCCTCCCTGCTGAATGAACTCGATCGCCGCCAGCGCCTTCCACGGTGTAGTCAGATGCCCGTCAACGATGACGACGTTCATGCCGGTCACGGAACGCATCGGGCGCTGACCCCTGAAAAGGAGCCGCTCGGTCTTGACGGCCCGCCGGGCGCGGTCAATCGCCTCGTCTAGAACTTCCATCAGGGAAAAGCGTGGCGCGAATTCCTGATCGATCACCGCATCACCGTCCTCGGCAACCGCGCCAATGATCCCAATTTTTTCGATCCTGATATGGGCACCGACGATCACGTCAAACTTGCACTGCATGGCGTCAGCCGCGTTAGCTGCGATCTCGACTCCGGTGGGAGTGATACCGAGCAGCAGCATCGGTTGCCGCGCCCGCTGGTAGATCTGGCGTCCCAGCAGGGCGCCAGCACCGGAGCGGCTGGGATACAGGGCCTCGACTTCGGGAGGATTCGTCATGTTAGCAGCGAATATAGACAGCTCAGATGGCGCAGGCGAGGCCGGTCATCGGGCCACACCCGGCTCGAGGTATCGAGCCAGCCATTCGTGAATCTCCGTCCACCATGCTTTTTGGTTCTGTGGCCGGCTGATGAAATGCCCCTCATCGGGGAAATACACGAGCCGGGCCGGCACGGACTGTCGCCGCAAGGCCGTGAACAAGTCCAACCCCTGTGAGTCTGGAACGCGATAGTCCAACGCTCCGTGAACAACGAGCGTTGGCGTGCGGAAGTTCTGGGCGAACCGATGCGGAGACCACTGCTCGTAGAGGGTCCGGTTATCCCATGGTGACGCACCGAATTCCCACTCGGGAAACCACAACTCCTCGGTAGAACCGTAGAACGCCTCTAGGTTGTAGATGCCGGCATGGGAAACGAACACGTCGAACCGGTCGGAGTGGCCATTGATCCAGTTGACCATGTATCCGCCATACGACCCGCCGGCCGCCCCGATTCGCGTGGAATCGACAAAGGCAAACCGAGCCGCGTGTTCGACCCCCGCCATCACGTCGATGTAGGCGCGCCCGCCCCAATCGCGCGATACTTGATCGACAAACAGTTGACCGAAACCGGTCGAACCCCGCGGGTTCAGCAGTACGGTCACGTACCCCCCGGAGGCAAACGCCTGGGCGTTCCATCGTGAATGGAAACTGTCCAGCCACGCACCTTGCGGTCCGCCATGGATCAGCACGAGCAGTGGATACTGCTCGTCGGCGCGGAGCTGGGGAGGACGCACCAGCATGCCGCGAACCGTGCGTCCGTCGGCACCCACCCATGAGATGTCTTCGGCGGCATGCATGACCACGCCCGCAAGCCGCTCCGCATTGAGGTCGGTGACCCGCTCCGGCGCCCCACCAACCTCGGCCGACAGCGTGAACACTTGGCCGGGACGGTGAATCGCGTCGTTGATGAACGCGATCGTCCCGCTGTCCCGCGCGACCGATAACTGGGTGCTGTTCCCCCACCGGGACAGTTCCCGGACGCGCCCCGCGTTGTCGGCACGGAACATCACGGTGCGTTGCATGTGCTGGGCGGTGAACACGATGCCGTCGGCATCGGGCAACCATGCGAATTCGGAAACCGATTGTGGAAAGTCCCTGGGGAGTTCGGTCGTAGCGCCGGTCTCAAGATCCCGAACCATGAGTCGCCAGCGGTCGGATTCGAAGCCCGCTCGGGTCTGCGACAGGAAGGCGAGCCGAGTGCCGTCTGGAGAGAACGCCGGATGCCGCTCTCCCCCACGGAACCCGCTCGTGAGTAGGCGCGGCTCACCACCTGCCACCGTCACCTCGTAGAGATCGGAGTTCGTGTGCCATGCCTGGTCGGATCCCGTCTTCGTTGCGAAGACGATCGACTGGCCATCGGCACTGAAGGTGTAGTCCTTCGAATCGCCAAACGGTGGGAGTGGGGCGTGATACTCCTGGCCTGCCAGCACGTCGATCACGTCTCCGCCGGCCAAAGACGCCACAAAGAGGTGAGACCACCTACCGTCGTCCCAACGGTTCCAATGACGATACAGGAGTTCGTCGTACACTCGGACCTGCGAGCCGGCCGCCGATCGGTTCGCCAGGTGTTCCGCGTTGCAGCCGTCATCCGCACACTCGGCAAACACGCGCGACGCAAACGCTAGTTGAAGTCCGGTGGGCGACCACACGATGCCTTCGGCACCCGTTTGGAGTTCCACCAACGTGCGCGATCGGCGTCGCACGATCTCGTAGACCCGGACCCGCGGCGGACCGCCTCGCGTCGTGATGTAGGCAATGAGGGTTCCATCGGGCGACCACCGCCCGCCACTCCCACCAAATCGACGCTCGGATACGCGCTGCGGTTCACCACCGGCCGAAGACGCCATCCACAGATCGGTCGACCGCGAGTTGGCTTCGAGGTCGGTCACCGTGACCGAGTACGTGATCCACGCTCCATCGGGAGAAACCTGAGGATCGGCGACGCGATCGAGACTCAGGAAGGCCTCGGTGGTGAGCGTTCGCGACGGTGCCTGCGCATGCACCGGGGGCCCCGCCAGGAACAGCGACAAGCAGACCACAATCCCGCGTTTCATATTGGTTTCATGAACTCCTGATGAACCTGATGGAATCTTGGGGGTCCGGGGCCGGGACGCAACATCGTCATAGTGGCGTGGGGCAACCGCCCCCACCCATATTGTTAGAGTGGAACCACCCACTCATGCAGCACGTTGTTGGAGAGACACCACCCATTCATGTAGCACGACCATAACTCGTATCTGGACATAGATGGACATGGCAACCACCACCACAGAGAATCCACAGAAGACCGATCCTGAACCGCAGGATCACGTCACTGAACTCGAAGCCCGCAAGGTCGCCGAAGCGGCCCGCGAGACCGAGTGGAAAGCCCCGAGCTTCGTCCGTGAACTGTTTGCCGGGCGCGTCCGTCTCGAGCTGATCCACCCGTTTCCGGAAGTCTCTCGGGAAGAACTGGAACGAGCCAAGCCATGGCTCGAGGATCTCGACCAGTTCCTGGCCGAACACGTCGATGCCGAAGAGATTGACCGCACCTACAAGATCCCTCAAATCATCATCGACGGACTCAAGGAACGGGGGTGCATGGGGATCAAGATCCCCAAAGAATACGGGGGGCTCGGATTCTCACAGACGATCTACAACCGCGCCATGGCGCTGGTCGCCGCGCACGAAAGCTCGATCAGCGTGCTCCTTTCGGCGCACCAGTCGATCGGCGTTCCGCAACCGCTCAAGCTGTTCGGCACGCCCGAACAGAAGAAGAAGTACCTCCCTCGACTCGCCAAGGGCGCCATCAGCGCTTTCGCGCTCACCGAACCGGACGTCGGGAGCGACCCTGCCCGAATGAAGACGACGGCCACGCTAACCGATGACGGTAGTGCCTATCTATTGAATGGCGAAAAGCTCTGGTGCACCAACGGTACGATCGCCGAGCTCATGGTGGTCATGGCCCGCACGCCGGACAACCGGATTACCGCGTTCATCGTGGAAGCCGATTGGGAGGGCATCGAGGTGGTACAGCGGTGCCACTTCATGGGCCTGCACGGGATCGAAAACGCGCTGCTCCGCTTCACGAACGTGCGGGTACCAAAGGAGAACATCCTCTTGGGCGAGGGCAAGGGACTCAAGCTCGCTCTCGTCACCCTGAACACGGGCCGCCTCACTATCCCCGCCTCGTCCGCGGCGGCGGCCAGGGCCTGTGTGGGCTGGTCACGCGAATTCTGTCAGAAGCGCGTACAGTGGGGTCACCCAATCGGGAAACATGATGCCATTGCGCAACGCCTTGGGGGAATGGCCGCGATCACGTTCGCCATGGACTCGGTGGCCGACCTGGCCGCGTTGATGTCCGACCAGGCACGGTTCGACATCCGGCTCGAGGCGGCGATGGCCAAAATGTGGAACACAGAACAGGGCTGGGAGATCATCGACAGTGCCGTCCAAATCCGGAGTGGCCGAGCCTACGAAACCGCAACGAGCCAAGCAGCCCGGGGCGAGGATCCCGTGCCTCTCGAGCGCATCATGCGTGATTTCCGCATCAACATGATCTTCGAGGGTACCAGTGAGATCATGCGCTTGTTCATCGCGCGTGAGGTGGTCGATACGCACCTCAAAGTGGCCGGCGCGATCGCGGACCCCGAGGCGTCAATGGGCAGCAAGATCGCCGCGGTGTTCCGCGCCGTGTTTTTCTATTCCGTTTGGTATCCGGCCCGGTGGTTGGGGTGGGGTTGGTGGCCCAGATATAGTGAGTTCGGCAGCCTGGCCAAGCACATGCGGTACGTGAACCGGACGTCACGGAAACTCGCCCGGACGCTATTCCACGCCATCGTGCGGTTCGGTCCCAAACTCGAGAAACGGCAGTCGGTGCTGTTCCGGTTGGTCGAGGTGGGTGCCGAACTCTTCGCCATGAGCGCAACTATCGCACGCGTCCAGATGCTGAACACCAGCAAGGAACCAGAGGAGCGCGCGAAGGGTGCGACTGCCACGGAGCTTGCCGACCGCTATTGCAAGATCGCTCGGCAGCGCATCGCAGACCGCTTCAGGCACGTATTCAACAACGACGATGTGGCGATCTACAAGACGGCCCAACGCATCATGTCGGACGAGATGCGGTGGTTGGAGTATTCCACGGAGGATGCTTGGAAATAGCGGGATGGTGGGATAGTGGGATGAACTGATCCCGCTAGCCCACTGCCTGTGGGTTCGGTGCAACACCCCGTGCCACGGCAGGTAACAACCACAGTGGCACAAGGCTCCCGAAGGCCGCCCTCGCTCTTGCCTTAGGCCCCACCCGGCGCGACTTTTGCCGCCCTGATTCCAGACCACCACAAAAAGGCCTGCAATTGATGCCCGTCCGGTTCCGTCCATCCAGACTCGCTACAGGTGCGCTCATGACGCTCACCTTGTTGTTGACGAGCTGCTTGGATAACACCGGACCGGAGGCCCCGATCCAGGGGCACCTCGCATTCGTCCCCTCCTTTGCAAGCTCGTTCCTGGGAGTTGTGGAGGTCAATGAGGCGCGGGTGATTCTCACCCGTCTGGCCGATTCCTCAGTCGTCACAGATACGACGGTCTCGATCACCGGCGATTCCGTCGACCTTTCCTTCGGCGTCGTCGTCCTGACCAGCCCCGCGCTGTTCACCGTCGAGATGATCCTCACCGCCCCGGGGGGCCAGGTGATGTTCCGAGCGGGACCGGACTCGGTACTCGCCGCCACGGGTACGGGCGCCGTCGTTCCGACGCCAATCGAACTCGCGTACGTGGGCCCGGGTTCGGACGCGGCGACTTTCGAGATTCTCAGCCCGGATACGACGCTCTTCTCCGGGGAGAGTTTCCCGATCGCTTCGGAGGCCAGGGACACCGGCGGGACTGTCACGCCGGCACCCGTGCGATGGACGTCAGTGGATTCCACGATCGCGGCGGTCGGCAGGGCCACGGGCCTGGTCGTCGCCGGAACCACACCGGGCACCGTGGGAATCGTCGGCGAATTGCTCACCGACGTGCCCCCCGATACGCTGTTCGTCACGGGACGTCCGCTGCCCTCGACAATGGTGGTGTCTTCCGGCGACGCACAATCGGCGGGTGCCAACTCCGCATTACCAGCACCGATCGTCTTCACTCTGACCGGGACCGGTGGATTCCCCGTCCCCGGCATGGATGTCTCGTTCGTTGCCTCCGCCGGAGTGCTTTCGGCACGCAACGCGGTGACTGACGGATCGGGTAACGTTTCGGTCAGTTGGACGATGCCGTCCATGACCGGACCGGTCACGCTCACTGCGACCGTCGATTCCTTCCCCGCGATTCAGGCAACCGCGACGGCGACCGTCACGGCCGGGGCCGCCGCCGATCTCGCCATCGTCAGCGGCGACGGACAGACAGGATCGGTAAGCACGCCGCTCACCGATTCGCTCGTCGTGCTCGCGACCGACGCATTCGGCAATCCGGTCCCGAACACGCAGGTCGACTGGATCGTGATCACGAACGACGGGACCGTGAATCCGCTGCCGTCCTTCACGGACGTGACCGGACACACCAGAGTCGCCTGGACACTCGGATCGCTGATCGGACTCAACGAAGTGCAGGCCGACTTGCCCGGGGTGCCTGCGCCACCAGGTGCTGCCCGTTCGGACAGCGGGGCGGTTGCGACGCAGGACACGACCACCGGACAGGCTGCCGCGACCGAGCCTTTGACGTCGAGTCCATCCACGGCACCCACGGTAACGTTCACCGCGACCGGCGTGGCTGGTTCGGCGGCAGTGCTTACCCTCGTGTCCGGCGACGGCCAGACCGACGTCGTTGGGTCGACGCTGTCCGCACCGTTGGTCGTCGAAGTCACAGATCTGTTCGGGAACCCGATTCTCGGATCATCCGTGACGTTCGCCGTCGCCGGCGGAGGTGGCTCCCTCTCGGCGACCACCGTGACGACCGACGCCGCGGGACTCGCCCAAACGACCTGGACACTCGGCACGCTGACCGTGCCACAATCGGTGACCGCGACGGCAACCGGACTTGCGGGGTCTCCACTGACGTTCTCCGCCACTACAACGGCGGGTTCGCCAAGTGCTCTCGCGTTCGTGGTGCAGCCGAGCGACGCACTGGCGGGCTCGGTGATCGCGCCGCCAATCGAAGTGGAAATCCTCGATCAGTTCGGGAACCGCGTGACGCAGGACAACACCACGGCCGTCGACATGGCGATCACGACTGGGACCGGCGACCCCAGCGCGGTGTTGTCGGGGACGCTCACGAAAACCGCCGCAAGTGGTCTGGTGAGCTTCAACGACTTGAGCATCGACCTGGTGGCGGCCGGATACACGCTGGATGCCCAGATTCCGAGTACCGCCCTCGCGACGAGCGTGACGTTCGATATCAATATCCCCGTGCCCACTCCGTCAACGTGGACAGGTGCGGCCGATGCAGACTGGTTCAATACCGCCAACTGGACGCCCGCCGCCGTCCCGACCGGCGCCGACAGCGTGCTCATTCAAGCGAGCGCACCCAATCAACCGACGGTGAATGGGAACGCGGCGGTGTCACACATGACGGTCGAGGTGGGTGCGACCGTGACCTTGGGAGCAGCGGTGACACTCACAGTCGCCGGTAACCTCGACGCGAGCGGTCCGGTCACCGGCGCCGGCTTGTTACTCAAGAGCGGGGCCGCGACCTCCATCTCGGGAACGTTCAACAACCTCCGCACGATCGATAGCATCACGGCCATCGGGAGCCTGACGATCAATGGCGATCTCGACGCTTCGGGCCCAGGCACCGGCGGACAAAACGTTCTGTTCCTCAACGGATTCAATGCCAACATCGCGGGTGACCTCACCATCGGACCGACGGGCTTCGGCGGGGTGCGGTTCGCCGGCGGCGACACGTTGACCGTCGTCGGAAACGCGTTGTTCTCAGGTGGTAACTCGACGACCCGGTACTCCACGGGCGTGATGCGGTTCGGCGGCAACCTTACCCAAAGCGGTGCGAGCATCGAGGGATACAACCCCACCGCGACACACAAGACGATCTTCGATGGATCAGGTACACAGACCATCGCGATGCAAAACCCGACGACCGCGAGTATGCAGGAACTCGAAATCGCGAACACGGGCGCTGGCGTCTCGCTGGTCACGAATCTCGAGGCAAACGTCTCGGTCGACGTGCAAAGTGGATCGCTCGACCTGAACGGCAACAGGCTCACTGTCGCGGGAACATTCGCGACCAGCGGTACGGGTGTCCTGATCATGGTTAGTTCGTCCGACGTGCTCGCCGTGACCGGCGACGTGAGCTTCGGCGGCAGTAGTACAGCAGGCCTGATGAACGATGGTGCTGTGTATGTGGACGGCAACTTCAGCCAGTCTGGCGCCGTCGAGAGCTTCCACCCGGGTGGCGTGCACACCACGGTGTTCGACGGGACGGGCCCACAGACGATGTTCTTCACGAACCCCGGTATCGGCATCGGAAACCCGGTCTCGCACTTCGCCAACGTCGCGTTCGAGAACACCGGTACCGTCACGCTCCTCAGCGATGTGTTTGCCCATAGCGACCTCATATCGAGCGCACCGGTGGCAGCCACAATAACGGGGAGTGGTGTGCGACTGGCGGTCGGTGGACTCAACGCCGACAACGTCACGATCGACGGCGTTCCGCTCGAGTGGAACGCCATGGCGACGTTCCCGTCGTTCGGCGTGTTCACGGCGTTCGACAATATCACGTTCCAGAACTACGCGGCCGCGGATACCCAACTCCGCGTCATCGGTCCGGGCGCCGCCTCTGCGTTCACGCTGAACACCACAGTGTTCTCGACGACGCCCACCACCGGTCTCTACATCTGGGCCGCAGATTCCGTGGCGGATCTGAATACGCTGACCGTGGACTTCGTGGGCTCAACACCACTGGACGGAACCGCGTTCACCGGTACCGACGGTGGCGCAGTGGTGAGTTGGACCGCCCCAAGCCCCGGTACCCAAATCACCTGGGGTGGCACGACGGGCAACTGGAACGTCGGAACGAACTGGGTCGGTGGAGTGGTCCCGGGCGTATCTGATTCGGCCGTGTTCCCCGTGGGTGCGTACACGGCAACGATCACTTCGAGCGAAACGGTCGCTGGGGTCGTGGTCAACACCGGCGCCACGTTGCTGCTCGACGTGGGCAATAGCGGCGTGGATGATTCGTTGGTCGTCAACGGCGACGTCATCAACGCAGGGACGATCCAGCTGCTGGACAATTCGAGTGGGACCGGCGTCCCGGTCCTGTTTGTCGCCGCGCCGAACACGCTGACGAATCAACTGGGCGCCACCCTCGTGGCGGCCGGCGCGGACAACTCCTTCCGGCGCATCACG
>JBDHLU010000130.1:0-14634 GCA_039656555.1 Gemmatimonadota bacterium
CGTCCACTATACGCTGTTGCAGTATCCGGAAGATTCGGTAGTCGCCCAGTTTCCCGGTGCGGAAATAGACGAGATGGGCCGCTTCGTTGCATACAAGGGTGGCAGCTATACGGTAATGGCCGTGGCTCCGGGGCATGTTGCTACGCACACGATCGACGTCGAAGCTCGCCACGTGAGCCAGTTGACCGAATTGGTTGGTCAAGGCGCGGTACGCAACGTTCGCACATCGGACCTGTGGGTGTGGGAAGGCGTCGATGGCCGTGACTATGCGGTCACGGGCACGTGGGGAGCTTTCGGGGCGGCATACTTTTGGGACGTTACCGACCCTGCGAACACGGTAATGACGGACAGTATCGTGGTCGATGCACGGACGGTGAACGACGTAAAGGTCAGTGAGGATGGCAGCGTCTGTGTGATCTCGCGAGAGGGTGCGTCTAACCGTCGGAACGGCCTCGTGATTCTCGACTGTACTGACCCGCGCGACATCAAGATCCATGCGACGTTCGATGACGGTCTCACTGGCGGCGTGCATAACCTGTTCGTCTACGACCACCATATCTACGCGGTGAACAACGGTCGCAAGTTCGACGTCATCAACATCGAAGATCCAACGACCCCCCATCGGGTGGGTTCGTTCGAACTCGACACTCCGGGGCACGCGATCCACGATATCTGGATCGTCGATGGTATTGCCTATACCTCGAATTGGGGTGACGGTGTCGTGCTGATCGACGTGGGGAACGGCGTTGCCGGTGGTAGTCCGTCCAATCCGGTGAAGATTGCGCAGTACCGTGACTTCGCCGGCGCGACGCACGCGGCGTTCCCCTATCGGAGTCCCACGGGCAAGTTCTACGTGTTCATGGGTGATGAGCGTGGGCGCTCTAACGGTGGGTCCGGCGCCGATGGAGAACCAGAGGCGATGTCCGGCTATATCCACATCGTAGACTTTACCGACCCGCTGAACCCAGAAGAGGTTGCTCGATACGAGGTTCCGGAGGCCGGCTCGCACAACTACTGGATCGAAGACGATGTTCTCTACGCTGCGTTCTATAACGGTGGTGTAAGGGTGGTCGATATCTCGGGTGAATTGAAGGGGAACATCACCCATCAGGGTCGCGAAATGGCGCGGTTCATGGCATTCGATCCCGAAGGGTATGTGGCGAATGCGCCGTTCACGTGGGGACCGCAGTTTTTCAAGGGCAACTTGTTCTTTGCCGAGCACTACAGCGGACTGTGGTCGATCAAACTACAGCCACGGCAACAAACGCTGACACCGTGAACAGGCGGGAAGTATCCAGTCTTGCCGTGTTGTTGTTGGCCGGCGTTTTGTTTAGTCCATCGCCCGCGAACGCGCAGGACTCGTATCTCTTCTACGTAGCCGCCGAATCGGCGGATGAAGTCGCGCTCATGCGTTTCACGCCGGGTGCGGGGTTGACGACTGAGAAAACCATCCCGGTCGGTTTCTGGCCCGCCGAGATGGAAGGTGCGCACGGCGTGAACGTTTCGCCGGATGGAAAGCATTGGTTCTTGACCTTAGGTCATGGGTTTCCTTTCGGCACGTTACTCAAGTACGCGACCGGAACGGATTCGCTACTCGGTCGGACCGAACTCGGCTTGTTTCCGGCCACGATAGCGATCACGCATGACGGAGCACTCGCTTTGATCGTGAACTCGAATTTTCATGGCGAAAAGACTCCGAGCACGGTGTCGATCGTCGATACCGACTTGATGGTTGAACTGGACCAACTCGAAACGTGCACCATGCCGCACGGCTCACGACTGAGTCATGATGGAACCAAACACTATTCCACGTGCATGATGGACGACCGGTTGGTCGAAATCGATACCCGCTCGCTCGACGCAAGCCGCACGTTGGACGTGTCTCCTGCCAACAGCGCACTGGTATGCTCTCCGACGTGGGCGGCACCGTCACCGAATGGGAAGCATGTCTACGTGATGTGCAACAAGAGCCACGAGGTAGTCGAGGTCGATGTCGAGGCGTGGGCGATCACGCGTCGCTGGGATGCCCCGAAGGCTCCCTACAACGCGCAGGTGACGCCCGATGGGACGAAGTTGCTCGTCACCCAAAAGGCCAGTGCGGAGTTTAGCGTTTGGGATACCCAGACCGGGCAACGACTGGCGCTATTGCCCAGCACCCGAACGGTGACCCACGGTGTGGCTGTCTCTCCTGATGGGCGCTACGCGTTCGTATCGATTGAAGGCGTGGGCGGAGAACCCGGAACTGTGGACGTTTTCGATCTCGAAGCGTACGAGAAGGTGGCGAGTGCCGAGATTGGAAAGCAGGCGGGGGGGATAGCGGTGTGGAAGACGGAGAGACGGTAAGTATTCCCTAGCCAACTCTCCTCGTCTTTCGCCGCATGAAATCCATCAGAATATACTGACCCAACGTCACGGTATTGGTGAAGTACGCCTTGCCGCGGGCAATCTCACATACCCTCTTGATGAACTCGACCAGCATTCGCTCTCGGGCGAGCATGAACGTGTTGATCATGATTCCCGCGCGGCGGCATATGGAGACTTCTCGGTAGGTCGCCTTGAGAATGGCAGGGTCCAACCCCATCGAGTTCACGTACACGCGGCCGTCGGGCAGGGTGAGGGCTGACGGTTTTCCGTCGGTGATCATGATGATCTGTCGCATGTCCTTCTTCTGGGACAGTAGAATACGCCGTGCGAGCTTTAGGCCCTCAGCGGTATTCGTGTGGTACGGTCCGACTTGCGCCTCGGCGAGTTTCGCGAGCGGCAGTTCCTCCGCAGAGTCGTGAAAAAGGACGCAACGGATGGAATCGCCGGGGAACTGTGTGCGAATGAGGTGCGTGAGCGCGAGCGCCACTTTCTTGGCCGGCGTGAATCGGTCCTCTCCGTACAAGATCATGGAGTGCGAGCAGTCGAGCATGAGCACGGTCGCGGCACTGGAGCGGTACTCACTTTGGTGCACCATCAGGTCGGGGTAGTCGATGTCCAGAAACGGTTCGTCTTCCCGTCTTTCTGTTCCTTCCTCTTGCCGTCGTAACATCGCTTTCTTCAATGTTTCGGGGACGTCGAGGTTCATGGTGTCGCCAAACTCGTACGGCTTGGATGCTGCTTCCGCTTCGACGCCCGTAGCCAGATACTCCGTATCGTGCGCACCGAAGCTGGACTTTCCCATGCTCCCGAGCAGATGGCGCAGGGCCCGATAGCCAAGGAAATCCAGGCCTTTGCCCGTCATCGAAAAGTTGACCTTCTGCGCCGCTGATTGAGCTTGCCCACCGGGGCCGAACACCTGTTCGTGGTTCTCCGGGACCTGTTGTTCCCCATCTCCCACGTTCAGGTATCCCTCGTCCACGAGTCGCTGGACGATTTGATCGATCAAATCGGCAAGGTCTTGCTGAATTTGCGCGTCCCGCTCATCGTCACCGCTCGATTCTCCGCGCAATACCTTGAGCATGTCCTCGGTGAGCTGGCCTGAATCCATCAAGGCCTTCATGATGGCTTGTTTCAGTGAGTCGAGCGTTTGGTCGTTCTGCTCGTCTCCAAACTCGCCCCAATACGGGTGGTAGTATGGCCCACCAGCGAACCCGGACTGTAGCAGGAAGTCGCTGAGCTGCTCGAGCAAGTCCTCTATGTTTACGGCATCGAGGAGGCCGGGAATGAATTTGGAATAGGTGGTGTAACGCATAGTCTCTTGTTGCAAACCTGTACCCTGATGATTGTTCCCGTCAATGTCTGCGTTCGGCGCTTTTCGTCATCGACCCTACCGCTTGTACTTCTCGGGCTTCCTGATTTCGCTCATCGGGATCTGGATGCAGCGCGTCGCTCAGTCGTGGTTGGTGTTGGAACTGACCGACTCGGCCTTCTGGGTTGGTGCCGTAGATGCCATGGCGGCGGCTCCGATGTTGGTGTTCACCCTCTATGCCGGGACCTTGGCTGACCGGCTGCCCAAGCGGCAGTTGGTCATCCTTACGCAGTCTATCGCGGCCGTGGCCGCGTTGGTTTTGGCGGCGATCACGCTTGGTTCTACGGTCAGACTGTGGCATGTAGTGACGGTGGCTGTAGTCGTGGGAACATCCAACGCGTTTGGCCTCCCGGCGCGTCAGGCCTTCATCACGCAGATGGTCGGGCGAAAGGATCTCACGAGTGCCATCGCGCTCAACTCATCGGCGTTCAACGCGAGCCGACTGATCGGGCCTGGTATTGCAGGGATCGTGGTGGCAACCGTGGGGGTAGGCGCGTGCTTCTTGGCGAACGGCGTGAGTTACCTCGCCATAATCGTTGCCCTGATCGCCATTCGGTCTTCCGATCTCATGGAGGAATCACTCACGACCAAGGCGGCCGGCCGGGCCATGCGCGAGGGATTCGACTACGTATGGCATACGCCTCACGCCCGGCTCCTCATCACGAATATTGCTGTATTCAGTGTCTTCACGCTTCCGATGATGGTGCTGATGCCGGTCGTCGCGCGTGATGTGTTGGGTGGTGGTGCCGCCGAATACGGTTGGCTGATGTCTGTGGTCGGAGTAGGGGCCATCATTGGCGCGCTCATAATTGCGGCCGTCGGTCATCAGATTCACCGCGGGAAGGTGTTGAGCGCGGCAACCGTTGGGGTGGCGGTCGCCACCATAGTTCTATCGCGTCAAGCAACACTCACTGGAGCGATGCTGGTCCTTGCGATGTTCGGGTTTGCGATGATCATCATGACCGCTCTCACCAATACGTTACTGCAAACCCTCGCGCCGGATGAACTCCGTGGTCGCGTGATCTCGTTCTACGCGTTCGCGTTCTTAGGCTTGAGTCCGATCGGCGCGCTGCAGGTAGGAATCGTCGCGGAGCGATTTGGCCCGATGGTAGCGATCGGTTCGGGGGGCGTCGTCATGTTACTGTCGGCGATGCGAACCGCCATGTCTCCAGTACTTCGCCATACGCGGTAGGGCTATTCGGGCGAAGCCTCGTCCAGGTCCAACGCCATCCGGGCCTCATCGAGCTTTGTTCGTGGTACCAAGATGGCCACGCCGCGTACTGTATCACCTGAGAACCCCGGTCCGAAGAGTCCGACGGCACCCCGTCGATCGATTCTGCACGGGATGCCGGATGCTTCCAGACGTCCTTTTGCCAAGTCGGCCTCATGCATGGCGCCGAATGTCGCGACCACTTCCCAATCGAGTGACGTTTTGAACCGGCCTTACCGAAAGAGCGGGGTGGCATCTTCGTGGGTCAGTACCCACAAGGTGTACACCCCAAGAGCGGTTCCGATCGGTACCTCGAATAGGTGGAGACATCCGAGGATGATGGCGAGGATCCGTCCCCAATTCTTGCGGGCCAGAAGACCGAAACCGGCAATCAATCCTGGCGCAGCGAGCAACGACATGAACACGGCGATGGCGACGCCGATGAGGCCGAGGATGCCGGCGGCTTCCAGGTCACCGGAAATGATTCCGATGCCAGATAACAAAAAGAAAACTAGGATGCCTATGACCAGCGCGATGGCGTGGTAGATGAGGTAGATGAATCCCAAGGTACGAATGTGGTTGTCCATGGTCCCCCTTTCCCAAACACTACGGCTGGATCAGGTAAACTGTTTCGGAGCCATTTTGTTTTCGGCGTCTATGTCGATGTGTCAGCTGTCGGACCGTACACCATCGGGAGCGGGATGTCTCGAAGACGGAGGTACACCGTGAGCTGGCCGCGATGGTGGTAAAGGTGGTTCATGACGAACGACCGCAGCACGCCGACGCGGGGTTGGGTAAATATTTCGTGTCCCCCGCTTTTGAGTGTCCATCCCACCATGAAATCCTCATCGGAGGTGTTCTCGATTGCGTCCCGTGCCGCTTTGACATTGGTGTCGAACTCTTCGATTAGAGCCGCAGCGGACTCAAACGCGCGAGGCGGGTCGTTCGACCCTTCGGGCGGGTTCATATCGTACTCGGTAGCGTTCAAGGCAAGAATCGTCCATTTGGGAAGATTGGCAATGTGCTGTGCCAGGTTTGCCATGCTGAACGATTTCTCGTGTGGTTTCCATTGCGCGTCTTCGTCTCGAACGAGTTCGAGTACCGCACGGGTGGTGGCCATTTCATGATCGAATTCAGGAAGAAACTGTTCGCTAATCACGGTAGTGCTCGTCCTCTCTCGGGTCGTTGGTGCAACGTGGGATCCAACGTTATCGCCATGGTTATCGATACGACAAGCCAGGATGGAGAAAATTTACGACAAAGAAGAAGATAGGGTTGAACACCCGTCCGAAGATCTGCCAGGCGATAATGATGCCAATTAGGCCGAGGCCGGGTTGAGTCCAGATGAATTGTTGGTAGCGAGGAATCACGCGGTCGGAAAGGAACAACGGCAGTGCACCGCTTCCGTCCAACGGCGGAATGGGCAGCATGTTGAGGATGAACAAAACCAAGTTCAGTGAGAAGAATGCGCCAAGCACGAAAGCGATACTGTCGAGCGCCGGACTCGAGCCGGTCACGATGTGGCCGAATGTGATGCTTTGAGGCGACGCGAACACATTAGCCAGCAGTGCCAGGTAGATGAGCAATCCCGAAACCACGATCAACAGTAGGTTCGCGGCGGGGCCGGCCAGTGCCATCCACGCGGCCCGTTTCGGATGTTGCATGGCCCACCGCGGATCGTATGGGGCGCTGGCGAAACCGAATGGCCACCCCGATATCAGCACGGAAATGATGGGGAGCACGACCATCCCGACCGGTTCGCGGCGCATATGGGGACGCGGGTCGAGCGAGACCTGCCCCCCGTGATAGGCAGTGAGGTCGCCGCCTATCTTGGCAGCCCAGGCGTGTCCGGCCTCGTGCAGTGTGGTCGATAATAGGAACACACCGTAGTACACGAATCCGTCGGCGATATTGCCCATCAACCCTGCAGGTGCCTTTGGAGAGCGTCATTCAGCGCATTGAGCTTCTGTTTGAACTTGGCGGTGCTCCGACGCCATAGGGTTCTTGTCATGGTCACGCCTGCGGCGGCCCCTCCCGCCATGATCGCAATGCCGATTGTTACGCCGGGTTCGACGATGGCACCGGTAATGGCTCCCGCGAACAGTCCCAGACCGATCGAACCCATGCCGGTCAAGATGGC
This sequence comes from Gemmatimonadota bacterium, assembly GCA_039656555.1. Lineage (GTDB taxonomy): Bacteria > Gemmatimonadota > Gemmatimonadetes > Gemmatimonadales > GWC2-71-9 > CAMYLY01. The sequence goes on from JBDHLU010000130.1 coordinate 7,084, forward strand.
GGCCGCGTTGCGGTCGGCAATCACTTCGATGTTTGTCCCGCCGTCACTGTTGCCGATCGTCACCGCTATTTGGCTCACTTCTCCAACCGTTTTCCATTCCAACGCGCCCATGACTTCGGACGTTTCCCCTTGGTGGCCGAGGACTCGGCGAACTACCGCTGCGAGGTCGCGCAGTTGTTCGGGAGAAAGCTCCTTATCGTGAGTGAGCCGGAGTTGGTAACGGCTCCCGCCCCCAAAGAACCCCGCAAGGGCACCGGGTGAGTCTGACGGAAGTTGGCCTGCCGCGAGTTCGACGAGTTTGGGATCCACGCCGATTTCTCGAGCAATGTCTTTTACCGTGCGGAGATCGAGCCCTTCAGCGCGTTTGGACCCCTGTGCCTGTAGATCGGTGGCCTTGCGGAGAATCAGCGCGACTTCTTCGTCACTATATCTCGTTTCGGTCGTCGCCGGCTCCCTGTGTGATCCAATAGATATTTAGCGTTCGATGCGACCTAGGGGTAGGTCGTTACTCCCACCCTCGCATACGCGCGGCCTCCACGGTGAGATCCGCGCATTGCTCGTAGGAAAAGACGCTGGTGTTGAAGACGAGATGGTAGTTGGCGGGATCGTCCCATCGGCGACCGTAGTGCGCTTTGACGTATCGCCGCCGTCCCTCGTCGATCTTGTCGACTTGGTCTTCAGCCTCCTTGACGGAGAGTCCCAAGCGATCCACGGCTGCCTCGACGCGTGCCTTTCGCGAGCCGACGATGTATACGTGGAGGGCGTCATCGCGGTCTTCTAGGCAGGCCTGGGCGCCACGGCCTACCATGACGACGTTGGGCTCCGTCTCGATTACCTGATCGATCACCGTCTGTGTGGCCCGTAGCATGCGCTCATCATTTCCCAAACGCGCGCCCGGGGGTTCGCCGGTAGACACGAAGACCTCAGGGGATGAAATCGCGAGCGCATCAGCCAGGCGCTCGATGAGTGATGGTACGCGCTCCTCATGCTCCTCGACCTCTTCTTTGGTCAGGCCAGCACGTTCGGCAACGCGGTCGATGAAGTCGTTGTCAATAACGGGCCACCCGAGGCGTTTGCCAATGGCCTCAGCGATGACGGATCCTCCGGAGGCGAATTGTCTCGAGATGGTGATAACTGGCATAAGGATTATCCGCGGATATCTGCTTGCATCAGCGCGATCGGCGTCACTGGAACAGGTCGGGGTCGATCCCGCCACTGCCTGGGCCATGCTTGTAGCCACCTTGTGAACGCACCCGAGAGTACCCGAGCTCGGACGATCTGGAAATGCGTTTGTGCGCGACGAGTCCTTCCAAGATCAACTCGCAGGCAGATACGAGTGCGCCGGGATCTTTTTGTGGCGCGAGTTTGGCCATCTCCACAACGTCGAGCAATTGCGGGATCGCCGTATAGGCTTTGAGGCACAAATCCGCACGTTCCATTTCCGAGATCTTGAGGGCGCTCCCTTCATCGAACCAGTTTACGATCTCGTCGCAATCGATTTCACCCACGTACTTATCGAATACGACGCCGGCGGCACGGCGTACGAGTTCCGCGGCGACCCGATCCGCTCCATGCAACTCGCCCTCGTACTCGAGTTCGATCTTGCCGGTGACTGCCGGCAAGGCGCCGTAAACGTCCGTGATACGCGGCACGATTCGTTTTTCCTTCGTCACGAGCCCGCGTTGCTCCGCATTGGAGATCGCGTTTTCGAGCATGCTGATCGGTAGCCGTTGACTCACACCGGAGCGGCGATCGACGCGCTTGTCCTCGCGCGCTCCAAAAGCCACGCCTTCGATTACCTCGAGTATGAAGTGCGGTATCTCCAAGGGATGTCCGTTCCGCTCCGTCCAAGCCTCGGCCTCGGTGATGGAGATACCCTGCTCGACAGTGGGCGGATAATGGGTCTTGATTTCGCTTCCGATCCGATCTTTGAGGGGGGTGATGATCTTTCCCCTCGCCGTGTAGTCCTCTGGATTGGCGGAAAACACCAGCATCACATCGAGCGACAAGCGAATCGGATACCCTTTGATCTGCACGTCACCTTCTTGCATGATGTTGAATAGGCCTACTTGGATTTTGCCCGCCAGATCAGGTAACTCGTTGAGCGCGAAAATACCCCGATTGCTTCGAGGCAGGAGCCCGTAGTGGATGGTCAGCTCGTCGGAGAGGAGATGGCCACCGCGCGCCGCCTTGATCGGATCGACATCTCCAATCACGTCAGCAATCGTCACGTCGGGTGTTGCCAGCTTCTCGACGTAGCGGCGATGCGGGGGCAACCATTCGATTGGCGCGGCATCGGCACACTCTTCGAGAAGAATCCGTCCAAACTTCGAAATCGGCGCGAACGGATTGTCATTTACTTCGCTTCCCACCAATACCGGAATCTCATCGTCGAGCAGGGTGGTCAACGCTCGCAGAATCCGGCTCTTCGCCTGCCCTCGGAGTCCCAGTAGTATGAAATTGTGACGCGAGAGGAGCGCATTGACGATCTGCGGTATTACGCTGTCCTCGAAACCGATGATGCCCGAAAAGATCTCGTCACCCTTTTCCATCTTGCGGATGAGGTTGGCGCGCATCTCGTCCTTCACCGAACGCATGTGCACACCTGGTTCAGCCCACTCCGTCTGCTTGAGGTCTCCCAGTGTTTTCGGTTTGTGAATCATGGAATCCGAGGCTTATGGTTTGTTGGTCTCACCGCTCCCACCAATAAACAATCATCCCGCGTTCACCCTTCACGCAACTGCAAGCCCCGAAGTCGCACCGCCGTTATTCCGAATCGTGGCGTGAGAAATTGCACGCCGGCGGCATTCGGCTCGATGGTACGGTCGGTCGGTTGGCCGAGATAGTCCACCACCTCGGCGTCGTCGAAGTCCAGGAGACCCTTCTCGATGCCCAACATGCGTGATGCCCCGAGCAAATCCTGCACGTACACTGTTACCGACGTGGCGAAGGGGTCGTCGGGTTCGATTGCAATGATGGCGGCACTGGGTTGATCCAGTTCCAGAAGCGATCCAAAGCGCGGTAACCGCAGAAGCGATCCAAAGCGCGGTAACCGTCCGTTTAGATTGGGCGAGACCTTGTGTTGAAGGAGGTCGATCGTTCGCCAACCGAATCGTGCAGCGTCAGCGGCTGAGGCCGGCAGCGAATCGGCCATTACTCGGAAGTCCGCTGCGGCGTCGCCGCGCGAAATCAACGTGCTGCTTTGGGTGACGTGCGCTTGCCGTGTGGTAGACCAGAAGTACCCGTTCACGTCGCCCCGGAGCCATACCCACCTCCCGAATTCGAAGGCAGGGGTTGGGAGCGTGGACTGGTGGTGTCCGAATCCCCGGTCCCACAAGGCTTCGACCGCAAAGCTGGCGAATTGGAAGCGTGTTTCCAGCATTCCGTCACCGCTCATGGGTTCGTTCCGAATGCTGACCCATGGGACCATGTCGAGTAACTCGATCGTCGAACGTACCCGCCCGACTCTCGGAACCTGTCGCTCTGCGACCATTCGAATGCCCATGCCGGGGAGCACGTCTTGGGTGAGGCGATCCAAGCGTGCGCCGTCGATGACATTCATTCCCTCACCGACCCACTCGAGTGCTGACTCTCGATCGACGATCGAATCGATGCTGCCGTCGCGGTCGTTCAAGCGCAGGCGATGTCGGGCTGATTGTGCGACGGGTGAGTTCGAACCAGGGCGGGGGGGTGGCGATTCCTCCCCGAGGTCAGGGAGAAACGCGTATCCGTGTGCCGGGATATTGGTAACGATCTGGCGTTGGCCGGCTACCACCATGACGTCGGTGCGGGGGAACGGCCCGCCGTTGAACACGACGGTACCCGGAAACTCCGTTCGTATGTCGGCGGCCACCGCTTCCACGCCACGACGTCCGTTCGTCAATACCGCCGCGAGGAGGTTGGCCGACCGTCGTGTGCCGTTGCTGGTCGATCCAGTCGATGTGGTCGACGCATCGGCGGCATGCGTAAAGCGGATGCTGGGAATCGACTCACGCGACTGATGCGCGACATCGAGTGGGTCGCTCGGCGCTCCCATCACGAGTCGAGGGAATCCGAATCGGGAGTTCCAATCGTCGATCGCGAGCTTCCGGGCGGGCGCGCGCTCGACATCGGTATCAATGATATATGTGATACGATCGTTGGTCTCGCGACCGCGCGCATCCAGCGGTGCCAGGTGAATCGGAGATTCCGCCAACCACTGGTCGACTCGGCTTTGGGCCGTTGCGGAAGTGTCGTCAAAGCCGAGCGACGCGAGATCGCCGTTTGGTGCCCGCGGAATCGCCAGAACGTGGGACCCGTCTAGTCCGTCCCACCATTCGTAAGTGGCGCCTGCCTCCCACGGTCGTATCACGTAGTGCACTCCCGCCCCAGCGAGCGCCATGACCTGGGTCTGGTCGAGTCGGTTTGCCGAGGCCTGGTAGGCGACTCGACTCGTAGGGAATCCGAAGGCTGCCAGGTGCTGCGCGCGTCGGAACGGGTCCAAAGCCTCGATCGGATCCATCGTGACCCCTCGAGGGCTGCCGAGCGGATTGATTTGAACCTGGGCGGCACGAACGATCGACGAGCGTAAAGCGTTAGCGAGAGGCGACCCGGTACCGATCACGCGTTGCACGTCGTGGGGATCGGCCACAACGAGCCAATGGATCGTCCATCGGAGTCCTTGGGGGACGCGATGTGTCGTGCGGTGCACGCGGTTCAGGCCGGGCGCTTCCAGCTCGGAGGTCAGCGTCAAGTCTTGTTCGAGGCGTAACCACAGTTCGCCGACCAGCACCTCTCCCGTGTTGATGACGCCGGCGGTACCAATCAGCCGCGAGCGACGGTCGTACACCCGAAGGCGACCGGCAGGTGCGTCGAGCCCGGAGACCGTGAATCGAACAAGGTTGCGCTCGCCGTCGGAGGCGAAGAAGACGGTGGATTCGGCCCGGACCGTTGGAGCCTGCTCCCCGGCCAACCGGGGTGCGTATGCGCCAACTGCGCCCAAGGTGGCTAGGAAGTTTCGGCGTTGCAACGGGTAAGCGGGTAAACGGGTAAGCGAACAAACGGGTAATCGGGTAAGCGGGTAAACGGGACTGCAGTTATTTGCGCCATGGCTTGAACAATGTGGTACCTGGTCTTGGGTTCAAGGCATGCAACTTTCGCCATGCTGCCGCATGAGCGTTTGGATGCCTGGAAACTCTGCAACGAGCTCTCGCACAGGATCGACGATATCACCGACACGTTTCCGATAGACGAGAAATACAGATTGACCTCTCAGATGCGTCGTTGCGCCCTCTCGGCACCAACCAATATCGCCGAGGGCGTAGCAAAACGTGGCAATGAATTCCAACGGTTCTTGAACATCGCTCTCGGTTCGCTCAACGAGCTGGGGAGTTTACTGGACTACGCCAGGCGGCGCGAATGTCTCGGAGCCGGCGACTGGAAGAATCTGCGCAAGCTCCGCGATCGCGCCGACGCCCTGAAACCCACTACCCCTTACAAGACTCCCTTCTTACACGCCTTCACCTTCACCGCGCACACCTTGAGCTCGGCCGTCTGCGTCACCGGATCGTAGCCCGACCCCGTCAACGCGTTGATCGGTACATCGGCAAACGAGAATGACGCGAACACCGTACCTCGAGGACTCTTGTTGGTGGCCTTCACCTTGATGTCCACTTTACCACGACGGCTCGCGATCTCGGCCCATTCACCATCCACCAATCCCCACTTCGCCACATCGTCCGGGTGCACCTCGAGCACTTCCTCCGGCAGGAAGTAGTCGATACCAACTGAGCGGCCCGTCTGGGTGCGTGTGTGGTAGGAATGCAGCCGACGGCCCGTGGTGAGCCACACGGGATATTCGTCGTCGATCACCTCGGCGGGATCGCGGTAGTTGATCAACTTGAAGATGCCGCGACCGTTGATGAACCCGTCTTCGTGCAGACGCGGCGTGCCCGGATGGTTCTTGTCGGGCACCGGCCACTGGTATTCGCCATGTTCGATGCGGTCCCAGTCGAGCCCGTTGTAAGTGGGGGAGAGTTCGCAGACTTCGTTGAAAACATCCTTGGCACTTTCCCAATCGAAGCCTTTGAAGCCCATGCGTTGTGCTAGCGCCTGCAAGATCTGCCAGTCTGGTTTCGCTGAGCCCGGAGGCTCGACCGCTTTTCGCAAACGCTGCACCCGACGCTCGGTGTTGGTCTGCGTTCCGTCGACCTCACCCCACGCTGCCGCGGGGAACACTACGTCTGCCAGCTGCGCCGTGTCGGTGAGGAAAATGTCGATCACTACCAGCAGGTCGAGGCTCTTGAGCGCATGCTCGCAATGCGCGCGGTTGGGGTCGGTCACGACGGTGTTCTCACCGTCGATGATCATCGCGCGAATGGCGTCGCCGCAGGTGTCGAGCGCCGTCACCTTGGTGATGCCCAACTCGAGGTCGACCTTGGTGCCCCACGCCTTCTCGAACTTCTCCTGGTTCTTGGGGTCGACGACCTTCTGGAACCCGGGGTAGTTGTTCGGCAGCGCGCCCATGTCACCGGCGCCCTGAATATTGTTCTGCCCCCGCATCGGATTGATGCCGGTGCCCTCGCGGCCGATGTGGCCGGTCATGAGGGCCAAGTTGCACAGGCTCTGCACGTTGTCGACGCCGCAGATGTGCTCGGTGATGCCCAGCGTGTAGTAGATCGCCCCACGTTCGGCCTGCGCGTACCAGAGTGCTGCCTGTTCGATGTCGGCGGCAGGCACACCCGTAATACCCTCGGCCCACTCCGGCGTGAACTGCTTCACATGCTCGAGGAATGTCTCGCCCTCGGTCGTCCGATCGTACATGAAATCCGCGTTGACCAAACCCTCGCGTGCGATGACGTGTGCCATGCCAAGCAGTAGCGCAGCATCCGACCCGACACGGATCGGCAGGTAGAGATCGGCAATCTCGGCAAGCGCGATTCGTCGAGGGTCGGCGACAATCATCTTTGCCCCGTTCGCGATCGCCTTTTTCAAGCGAGTGGCCGCGACCGGGTGCGTCTCGGTCATGTTGGTGCCGATACAGAAGATTACCGTCGGCTTTTCCATGTCCGCCAGCGGGTTTGACATCGCCCCTCGACCAATCGTGGCTGCCAGACCGGCAACCGTGGGGCTGTGTCAGGCACGGCTACAGTTGTCTATGTAGTTCGTTCCGAAGCCCGCGCGGATGAACTTCTGCATTGCATATGCAGCTTCACCCGGTGCGCGCCCTGAAGCGATGCCATAGACACTGTATCGTCCGTGTTCTTCCACTATGCGCGTGAGACCGCTGGCCGCGCGATCGAGCGCGGTATCCCAATCGGTCTCGTGCAGCTCCCCGTCGTCTCCGCGCACCATCGGCGCCTTGAGTCGATCCGGGTGCTGAATGAAGTCGTAGGCGAATTGCCCTTTGACACAGAGCGCGCCTTCGTTGGCGGGTCCGTCCATCGCCGGTTGCAGCCCGACAATCGTGTCGCCCTTGGTCATCAGGTCGACGGCGCATCCCACGCCGCAGTAGGGGCAGATCGTGCGCGTCTTTTCGATTTCGCCGGGCGTGTCGATGTGGCGCATCGCCTT
>JBDHLU010000131.1:0-10022 GCA_039656555.1 Gemmatimonadota bacterium
GCACAATCCGTTGTATTCGAGCGCTTCAAGCGGGAAGCGCAGGCCACAGCCGAACTTCGGTCGCCGCACACTATAGAACTCTACGATTTCGGCATTGCGTCGGATGGGACCTTCTACTACGTGATGGAGTTGCTCGACGGGTTGGACCTCGAGACTCTCGTTGAAGAATACGGTCCGCTTCCCGCTGAACGTGCCGTTTATCTAGTGAGGCAAGCAGCTCTTTCCCTAGGTGAGGCGCACGTACACGGCCTCATCCACCGTGATATAAAACCGAGCAACATCCACACGACCCGAATGGGACTAGCCCTAGACTTCGTGAAGGTGTTGGACTTCGGTTTGGTCAAAGCGTTAGACTCACGGCAAGAGGTCAAACTGACCGCACCCCAAGTGGCGACTGGAACCCCCGCTTTCATGGCGCCCGAGATTGCCCTGGGCGACGAGGCCGACGCACGGGCCGATCTTTACTCGTTGGGGTGCGTCACCTACTGGTTGTTGACCGGGCAACTCGTCTACGAAGCCGACAGCCCGATCAAGATGATGTATCGCCATATCGAGGGCACCCCCGAACCGCCCTCTAACCGTACTGAACTTCCCATTCCGCGGGAGTTGGATGCAATCGTGCTCGCATGTCTCGAGAAGAAACCGGAGAACCGTCCAACGAGTGCCATCGAACTCGTTCGACTGTTGGACGCAGTGCCGTTGACGGAACAATGGACTGACGAACGCGCCGGGCAATGGTGGGCCCGTCACCACCCTCACGAGGCGTCGGGAGAATACTGCGAGCCCCAGATGCTCGCCCCGGCAATGACCGCTGCCTCATGATGTTCGCCAAACGGTGGCACCGGTTCGGAGCGGCCGTACTGCTCTTGTCGGGTACGACACTGGAGGCTCAACAACCGGCGCCCGTATCGCTCACGCAACTGAGTCGGTCCCTCCGGGAAATCACAGCGCAGGTGGCACCCGCCATCGTCGAGATTTCCCTCATCGCGTTGGGGCCAGTCCAATCGACGTCGGGAGCCGCTGAAGTCGGGACGCTGGGCCGGAGCGGGTCGGGCATTCTCGTGAGCAGCGACGGGTATATCCTGACCAACGCCCACGTCGTCGAGAATGCTACTGCCGCTGAGGTCTTGCTCGTGCAACCGGCTGAAGCCGATGCGTCGGGTAGATCGATCGTTCCGCCAGTGGGCCTTCGGCTCCGAGCCACCATTGTGGGACGTGATGCCGAGACCGATCTTGCCGTGTTGAAGGTCGATGCCATCGACCTCCCATATGTCGACCTCGCGGATTCCGATAGTCTCTTCCCCGGCGACCTGGTGCTCGCATTCGGCAGCCCACTTGGGCTCGAATCTTCGGTCACCATGGGAATTGTGTCGGCCATCGGCCGCCAACTCGAAGCCGACGCACCGGTCGTCTACATCCAGACGGACGCACCCATCAATCCGGGAAACTCGGGGGGCGCGCTGGTCGATGCTTCTGGTCGCGTGGTGGGTATCAACACGCTCATCGCCTCTCCCACGGGGGTCAACGTGGGTATCGGATTCGCCCTACCCAGCAACATTGCGCGGACGGTCTACGAGCAGATTCGCACCCATGGACGGGTCCGCCGCGGCATCATCGGCGTCGAAGTACAGACTGTGACGCCCCCCATGGTAAAGGGGTTGCAGCTGCCGCGTGATTGGGGCGTCATCGTCAGCGACGTCCTTCCGGGGTCGCCCGCGGACCGGGCCGGACTCCGGGCGGGCGATATCATCGTCGCCATGGGCGGAAAAACGATGGAGAACGCGCGTCAGTTCACGGTCAATCTCTACCAACATGCGCCCAAGGACATAGTACATCTCGATATCGCGCGTGGGATCGACCGACACGACGTCGCGGTGCAAGTTGCCGAACGCGATGACGATCCGTTTCGCTTTGCCGATTTGATCGACCCCAGTGAGAGCTTGATCCCCGAACTCGGCATCTTGGCCGTGAACGTGACCGACGATGTTGCTCGCCGCATGCCCTGGTTACGGGAACGTGGGGGCGTAGTCGTGGGGGCGCTCGCGGCCGATGCGCCACTCATCAGTTCCGGCCTGCAAGCCGGTGATGTGATTTACCGGGTCAATCGGGAGCGTGTAGAAACAATCGACGACCTCAAGCGGGTGATGGAAGCCATTATCGAGGGCGACGCGGTCGTACTCGAAATCAATCGACGCGGGCGTTATCGTTACGTCGCTTTGGGGATGTAAAATCCACTAGAACCGGTTGCGCCTATGACTCTTCCCGATACCGCTGCGATCTCCCGACGCAAACCTCTCGACAACGAGTTCGACGTGTTTGGGCTCACCCACACGGGCAAAATCCGGGAAGTCAACCAAGACAACTTCATGGTCGCATCGCTGCACAAACGTATGGAGGTCCATTTCACGAGCCTCGAGAATCTGAACGAACTCCAACTCGAAGGTGAACGCCTCGCCTATCTGGCGATGGTAGCCGATGGCGTCGGTGGCGGGCTCGGTGGTGACCAAGCGTCACGCATCGCCATCAAGGACGCAAGCCGATACATCCAATCATCGATGCGATGCTACTACAACCAGGACTCAAAGGACGAAGACTTCCTCGATGCCCTGCAAAATGCCGCCATGGCTTGCCACGCCTCTGTCGTAAAGGAAGCAGAGGCACACCCCGAGATTCGTGGCATGGCCACGACGCTTACACTCGTCATTGGCGTATGGCCCCGTGCCTATGTGCTTCAAGTGGGCGACAGCCGGTTCTACATGATGCACGAGGGTCGCCTAGTTCAGGTCACCCGAGACCAGACCATCGCACAGGAATTGGTCGAGCAGGGCGTGCTCACGCGGTCCGATGCTGATAACACGCGGTGGGTCAACGTACTGTCGAGCGCCATCGGTGGTACCCATACGGCGCCCGTCGTCACCCGAGTCGATCAGGCGTGGGAGAGCGTGATCCTTCTGTGCAGCGATGGCCTCACGAAACATGTGAGCGAGAAGCGCATCGAGGAGTGCCTCGCGAACATGAAAAACGCGAAATCAGTGTGCGAAGAACTACTTCAGGAAGCGCTCGACGGCGGCGGGACCGACAACATCACCGTCGTCGTCGGCCGCGTGCAGCCACGTTCGTCAGATAATGGCGAACAGGTACCCGACCGACAGTAACCACGCGCGGTTCTTGAACGATTCAGAACTCTTAGCCACGTTGACGAACCCGTAGTCGAACCTGAGGTCGACCGTCAGGCCACCCTGCCCCTTGCCAATCTTGACCCCCAGGCCTCCCATGACGGCAAAATCAAAGTCTGTGACGTTCTGCGGATCGCAATCGACCAACGGCGACCCGGCACCTGCTGCGACGAACGAACACCCAACTCGGAATCCGAGCGATGGGCCCGCCATGATCCGGGGCGTTACCATGCCGACGCGGCCGATGGGTGTCCAGGTGACCAACAGTGGAAGCTCGATGTAATCGAGTGACAGGCTTACATTGACCCCAGTGGTGGTGTCGGCAACGAACCCCTTCGTCACGTAGAGCGCCTGCCCTTCGATGGCGAATTTTTCGCTGAGGGTCATCCCTATGGTCACGCCACCGTTGAACGTGGATCGGTAGCCGGGCTTTCCGCCATCGAGAGAGCTCGACATCGTGGAGTACGTGCCACCGGCCGTAACTCCGAGAAGCATCGTGTTTTGGGCTTGTAGCGTTGGCGCAATCAGGGCCAAACCACCAGCAATCACCGCTATCCGTATCGATCGCATCGAGAATTCCCGTTCCGTGTTCAGTTGACGACTGGACTACCTACGCCAGTCGCGCCGTTTGGTTTCAATCCGCGACGCCGCTACGGCCGCGGCGAGTACCGCGCGGTCAAGACGATCTGTTCACCCGCCCGGAGCGCCACCACACGAATCGGGTCCCCGGGGCGGATCCGATCGAACACCTGCTCGAGCTGACCCAGCGACTCCACCGACATCGGGACATTGTTCACCGACAGGATGATATCGCCACCAATGAGCAGGTCCTCCTGCTCCGCCAGCTTGACCGGGAACGATCCACCCTCCAGACCCAACTCCTCGCCCAGGCCGCCGGGCGCCACCCGCTGCACGAGCATCCCGACGTGGGGCGGCGGGATATTGAACAGTCGGCCCAGTTCTTCCGGCAAGAAGTAGCCATCTATTCCGGACCACAGTCCCGGCCCGGTCATGACCAGATCCCGCGCCATGTTGGAGGTGATTACGAAGCCGAGTCCTTGAAAACCACCCGTCGTCGAGAGAATGTGGCTGACGACACCGACGACCTCGCCCTGCAGGTTGAACATGGGGCCACCCGAATTACCCTGATTGATGGCGGCGTCGGTTTGTAACAGCTCGGCGTTCACTAGCGTCCCAAAGGTGCGGTTGAGGTTCCGCCTGGCACTCACGTAGCCCACCGTGAGGGTATGGGTTACCCCAAGTGGTGATCCGACCACAAAGACCTGGTCGCCGATCGCCACCGCATCAGAATTGCCAAGGGACGCAGGCGCGACACCAGTGGGGTTGCGCTCGAGCTTGAGCAGCGCCACATCTGCCGCGGGCGCCGAGGACACGACGTGCGCGGCAATCTGCTGGCCGTCAGGAAACACCACCATGATCTGCTCTGAGGCTTGGACCACGTGGGCAGCAGTCAGGATCTCTCCAAGATTGGAGATCAGCACGCCCGACCCCTGCCCGCCCACTGACACGAACTCGCCCGGTGACCCCGGAGCTACTTGGCGCTCGGCCACATAGATGGTGACGACCGCTGGCGCCACCTGTCGAAATACATCGCCTACTGATTGGGCATGTGCAGCGCTTGGAATTGCGAAGAGTGTGACAGCGGCGGTAACGCCGAGGACTTTGCTGACCGGCATCGAATTGGACCTTGGTTGATCGGGGCTGCAAGCTAACCAGGGGCCACCGCCATGAGCTACCCCAATGACGCGGGGGTAGCCGATCGCCATCGACTATCGGCCATCCGCCATCGACTATCGACTATCGACTATCGATTAGAACGACCCTGCCCCAAATTCCAACACGTACGTCAGCCGGTTGATGTCCGGAAATCCCACGTTCTTTATCCCGATGCGAGCCCCCCAATAGTCCGTGAAGAACGTAAGGAACTTGAGTGGCGTCTTCGTCACGTTCACGCGAAACTTGACGCCCGTCTCCAAGACAAAGTTCCATTCCGACGGTGAATCCGCCCCTGGCGTGGGCGGATCAGATTGGTCGTACTCGGCGCCGGCGGCGATATAATTATCGAACCAACGGGATGCCGAAGGCATGTACATGAGCTGCCACCCGAAGTCGCGAAGACCGACATCCTTGAAATACATTCGGTTGAGGATGTATCCGCCAGTCATGGGCTCTTCAAGATGCTTGACGACGAAGGCCGGAAACACGAACGAAAACCCCAGATCAAAGTCGCCATCGAGATCTCCGGTGAACAACATCGCGATGGAAAGCGACTTGAGCACGGCGCCTTCGTTCAGCGACTTGCTCCAAGCGTTCAAATCGTTCACTTCGCCCTCCTCGGGCCAGTCCTCGACATACTGATTCTCGACCAGGTGGTGGAGCCCTTCGTCCCCTTCCGCAAACTCCGCGCTCGGGAACGGCCGCAACTCATACTCGACGTACGACATTCCGTCGATCCGACGCTGATAGTCGGCTTGTAGCGGGCTGTCGTCGGGCAAGGGGGGAAACACGCGATGCTCGGGTCGCCGGACCTTGGCCATCCATGATTGGTAGCCACCGGCGTACAACCTCCCCGTGCGAATGATATCGCGCACCCCCCACGCGTCATTGATGCGCACATTGACGTCGTACCCGTGCGTAAACACGCCGTCACCGTTCTTGTCGGTCGCCAAGGCATGCTTCCCTTCCCCAACCAACAAATGCTTCGGAAACGTGGTGTATTCGTCGGTCTCGAGCACATTCCAAAACCACACGAGCCCGTGCGCTTTGCCAGACGTCCGCGTAATCGCGAGGACGTATGTCGTATCAGCGCAGTCGGCACCGCCGGGAATCCACTCCTCGAACCCCTCCCACACGTGCGGTAAGATGGTGGCCCTGAATTCGGCCGGCTCGATGTCGTGCGGATGCGCGCCCAGCCCTTCTTCGAACTCGAAGTAGGCGAGGTAGTTCAGGCGGATAACCGCGACATTAGGCAGATGCAACACCGACTGGCCCATGTCCGCGGTGTCTCGGGTAATCGCCGGACCATCGCGGTCCCCTCGTTTCAATAGCTGATCCAGTTGGTAATACACGACGGGCTGATCGGGCGTCCCCGTGCCGGGAAACGGTTCCGGCGTGCGGATGTCGGGTCCCTCCTGGCGCAGTAGCGACGGCTCGTCGGGAGAGAACCAGAAGATCGGTCCCATATATTCGGCGAGTTTGGCAAGCGTCATCTCGGTCTGGGTACCCCACCACACGGCTCCAGGGACCTCGCTGAAATCACATCGCGCACCCTGCGCCCGGATTGCCGTCGGTGCAGTCACCAAGATTGTCACAAGGAGCAGAGGAACCGTGCGTCGCATCGTTCGCCTACCCAGGCTGAGGAGTCTGGAGAATCACTGCACAGAGGGGCCTACGCAAGTGCTACACAATAGGCTACCTCTTCGGCTCCAACCGGGGGGACCGGGAAATCGTCCGGGTGTGGCAAGCCCACTGGCGGCGTCGTGTGCCAGCCGCGCGATGTCGGCTTCGCGGATTGGGAATTCCATGATCGATCCCTTCCTTGCATTCGAGGTATTCATTGCGTATCCCGCCGTCGTGGGGGACCGCGTTGATGAGGTACTGCCGGTTCGTAAGGGAGACGGCCGGGGACAGAGGGGACAGGGGGTCGCCGATGTGCCCACAATCGCGACGCCTCGGACCCCAGACGAGGCAACTCGGCGCCGAGATGCGGCATCTTGGCGCCGATATGCGGCATCTTGGCGCCGATATGCCGCATCTTGGCGCCGAGTTACGGCAAATGAAGCCCGAGTTGCCGCAAATGAAGCCCGAGTTGCCGCAAATGAAGGCCGAGTTGCCGCAAATGAAGCCCGAGTTATGGCAACTAAGGGCCGATATGCGGCAACTGAACGCCGAGTTGCCCTGACTCGGCGCCGAGTTGTGGCATCTGAACGCCGAGATGCGACAAATGAAGCGACGTATAGGACCGTCATGACCCGATCAGGCGGGTGTCTGGCCGGGATGCGGCGCTTCATCGTTCCCACCGGCAACCGCATCGTCCTGGCGACGTCGCGGCACGAACGACCCTCCACGATCCGCAGCCGGAGGCATCGGCGGTACTACGGTCGCAGTTGCTGGAGCGCCTGTTTGAGCAGGCCATCCGTGATGAACCGGATGGGGCGTCATCCCTGGTCGGGTCTGCCCTGGATTGCTACACTTCCAACGCGCTCCACGATGAGCCGAGCATCGCGAACAACCCCCGAGAGAACTGATTCGTGACAAAGCCGAACAGGACATCGCTCCACCCCGAACTTCAAGACCTCTTCAGCCGTGCCGGCCAGAGCGCCGGCGGGTCTACATCGATTCCTCTCGACCTGATCGAAGACGTGCCACGCCGGCTCGTCTACTTCTGCGCCTTTCTCCTCGTTGTCAGCCCTCTGGGAATTCTCGCACGGAGTGCAGCCGGCTTGGACGAAACCCTGCGCTTTACGAGCCTGGGTCTCCAATGGGGCCTCACGCTGGGCATGTTGCTGCTGGCGTGGAGTGGCAAGGTCGCTCCACACCGTCTCCTCGACCTCGGCCTGGTGTTCGAGGTCGCGCTCGTCGCGTTGTTCTCGGCAAGTTCCGCGGAGTTACGGTGGTACACGGAAGCTGAGAGCATTCTCGGCTGGTCGCCCGCCGCAGTCCTTATTCTGATCTACCCCGCCATCGTGCCCAACACAATGGCCAAGACGTTCGCGGCATCGTCGCTCGCGGCGGCGATGGAACCGCTCGCCGTGCTTGCCATCGTCCTCACGCGCGGCGAACCGATGCCGTCGTTCGAGAATTGGGTCGCGCACGGGTGGCCGCTGCTCGTGGCGGTGGCGCTGGCGACTTTGAATTCTCGCCTCATCTACAACATGGGCGAGAAACTCACCCGCGCGAAATCGGCGGGCAGCTACCACCTGATCGAAAAACTCGGCGAGGGCGGCATGGGGGAAGTGTGGCGCGCCGAGCACCGAATGCTGGCCAGGCCGGCCGCGGTCAAACTCATTCTCCCCGAGCGGTTGGGAAACGACCAGGAGACGCGGCGCCTCGCATTGGGACGCTTCGAACGCGAGGCGCAAGTGACGGCTACGTTGCGCTCTCCGAACACCATCGAACTCTTTGATTTTGGAGCCTCGCGCGACGGCACGTTCTACTTCGTCATGGAATTGCTGGACGGAATGGACCTCGATTCCCTCGTCGAGGACTTCGGCCCCCAACCTCCCGAGCGTACCGTGCACATTCTGCGGCAGGCATGCCGTCCACTCCACGAAGCACACCTCGCCGGCATCGTGCATCGTGACATCAAGCCTGCCAACATTTTCCTGTGTCGCCACGGGGGTGAGTTGGATGTTGTGAAGGTCCTCGACTTCGGATTGGTCAAACATCGAGACGTTCGCCGGAAGGATGAAGTGACGGGCTCACACGAGATACGGATCGCCGAAACGGCCGCGATCCTGACGCAGATCGGGAAAATTGCCGGCACTCCGGCCTTCATGGCACCCGAACTCGCACTCGGCGACAGCGACCTCGACGGCCGTGTAGACATCTATGCGCTCGGCTGCGTGGGGTACTGGCTGCTGACTAAACAACTCGTGTTCGAGAAGCTCAGCACGAGAGACATGTTACTCGCGCACGTCGGGACGGCTCCCGATCGCCCGTCCACTCGCGGAAACTTCGAGATTCCGGAAAAACTCGAAGACGTCATTCTCCGTTGCCTAGAAAAAGATCGGAACGACCGACCGCGCGACGCCAGGACCTTGTCGAGGATGCTCGCCGACCTAGATCTGGAACGCGAGTGGACGGACGAGAAGAAGGAGCATTGGTGGGAAGGACTGAAAACAACGATCTGAGATTACAGACTACAGATTACAGATTGCATATTGGCTGTTAGTAGTAGATGCCGGCCGTCTGCTACTACCTCTCCAGCTCCATCGTCGTCTTCTTCGAGATCTCGACGACGGCGGGAGACGCCGACTTCGTGCGATCGTGATCCGACCACCACTTCGTGCGCCGTTCCTCCGTCCACCTTTCGGCAAGACCCAAAGCACGAAGGCCATCTGCAAGACCGCGCGCATCCGGCCGGTCATCCGCCTCCTTGGCCAGACACCGCATGATCAGATTCTCGAGGTCTCTCGGGATGTCGATGCCCTCCACACGCGTACTTGGTTTGGGCGGTTCCTGTGCTACGTGAGCAATCAACATTTCCTGCGTTGAAAGGCGTTCGAACACGAGGCATCCGGTGAGAAGCCAATACGCGACGCACCCCAGCGCATAGACATCGATGCGCCCATCGAGGTCCTCATCGCCCATCGCCAACTCGGGGGCCATGAACGCCGGCGTACCCGCGATCCGCCCCACCTGCGTGAGTTGCGCGGCAGTCTCAGCGACAGCGGCGCCGGTATCCGGCACCGAGTCGTCCTTCCGGCGTACATCACGGTGCTTGACGAGCCCGAAATCCAGCACTTTGACGAAATCGACCTCGCCCCCGTAGCGACACACAAACATGTTGGCGGGTTTGACGTCACGGTGCACGATCCCGGCATCGTGCGCCTCTTGCAATGACGCGCACGCCTGAAGCAGCAAGTAGACGACGCGTGCCGCCGGCTGCGGACCAAAATCAGCGATCAACGAATCCATGTCCATGCCGTCCAACAATTCCATCACATAGTAGAACGTGCCGTCGCGGGCGACCCCGAAATCGAACAACTCGATCGTATGTGGAGAACGCAACGTCGCGGTGACCTGTGCCTCACGTTCGAACCGACCCAAAGCCGTTCGCCGGGATTCTTCATCATCTCCGAGACGTTCCGGCAGGATGAGTTT
>JBDHLU010000132.1:0-13462 GCA_039656555.1 Gemmatimonadota bacterium
CGCCGCTGCATTGGATTGGTGTGACGGTGTACGTGGCGCTCACGCTCGCGGCGCTTGCCGGTGTGTTTGCGTTGGCCCTGCGGGTTCTGATGGGAGACGGGAGTGCGTTGGTGGCGGGCACGATTGTAGGTGCCGGGTTTCTCGTTCGCTCACCGCTTGGACTGATGGCATTGGGATGTGTGTTCGCGGCTCTCGCGGTTCACGGCATGCGACGCACGTGGCGCCCTGCGCTGGTTGGCGCCGGCACGGTGCTCGCGACCTTGGCGCTCGTTCTGACACCGTGGACGATCCGGAACTTCGTGCACTACGACCGCTTCATGCCGGCTGATTCCAAGTCTGGGGTGAACCTCTGGATGTCCAATCTCCCGTCCGGAGTGACGCCGCGTTGGGACGAGATCGGCCGCGTCGACGAGGGAGAAGCGGACGCGCTATACCGCGGGCGAGCGTTGGACAACATCAAAGGCAACTTCGGATGGTTCATTGGCGAAACGGCAACGCGTGCCGTTCGATTCTGGTGGCCCGTTCCGCGAGAAATGGGGACGCCGCTGCATTGGATTGGTGTGACGGTGTACGTGGCGCTCACGCTCGCGGCGCTTGCCGGTGTGTTTGCGTTGGCCCTGCGGGTTCTGATGGGAGACGGGAGTGCGTTGGTGGCGTTCTCAGCACCTTCGTGGAACGTCGCATCAGGCTCGGCAGCCGACTATCTTCCGCCGCATGAGTTTCTTAATCCCCCTTGCCATCTTCCTGCTAATCCTCAAGGCAACTCCCGCGATCGTGAAACGGATCGAGGGTGGTGCGGGAGGCAGCCAACGCGTCGACGACCTCGAACGCCGGCTCGCGGAAGTAGAGGACAATCTCCGCACATTGGGCGGGGCAACCGATAGCCGTCTGGTCGACCTCGAAGAGCGTCAAGACATCAATGAGCGGGTGTTGCAACAAGTAAAAGATGTCCGGACCCTTCCCAGAGGTCAGTAGTTTCGAAAGCCAAGGCGGCTTGCGTTCGTTTGATGCGTGACGGAAAGAAAAGGGTAACGGTGCCGTCGCTCACTGAATGCAGATTCGGGCCATCATGTTCACCCCCTCTTACCCGTTTACCCGCTTACCCGCGTTCCCTGTGTCCCCGCGTACACGGGCCTCCTCGTCCCTGCGCCGAGAACCCTACGTCCTCCGCCCTCCGCCCTCCACCCTGGGTTGGGTGGGGAGGGGGGGCATGAACTTCGTCGATCGCGTGTCGATTCGATTAACCGCCGGGACCGGTGGTTCGGGGGCTTCGTCGTTCAGGCGCGAGTCTTTCGTTCCCAAAGGCGGGCCCGATGGGGGTGATGGAGGTCGCGGCGGCAGCATCTACCTCAAGGCCGATCCCAATCTGCAAACGCTCCTCGACTATGCGTACAAACCACGTCGCAGAGCCGCTCGCGGCGAGCATGGAAAAGGTGGGAACAAGACGGGCAAGTCTGGTGCGGACGTGATACTCCCAGTGCCGCCCGGTACAGTCGTGAACGACTTGGAAACTGGCGAGTTGCTCGGTGAACTGTTGGAACCTGGGCAGGAACTACTCGTGGCAAAGGGGGGGCGGGGGGGGCGGGGCAACGCCCGGTTTGCCACTCCCACGCATCAGGCGCCGCGGGAGTGGGAAGCCGGAGGTGAAGGGGAGGACCGTACGGTCGAGCTCGTGCTCAAGCTCCTGGCGGATGTGGGCCTGGTCGGCGAACCCAACGCTGGGAAGAGCACTCTGTTGTCCGTGATTTCGGCCGCGCGCCCGAAGATCGCCAACTATCCGTTCACCACGCTCACCCCCCAGTTGGGTGTCGTCGACCTTTCAGGGAGTCGCGCATTCGTGGTGGCCGACATTCCAGGGCTGATCGAGGGCGCGCACGAGGGGAAGGGGCTGGGCCATCGGTTTCTTCAACACATTGAACGAACCCGCGTGCTCGCGATCCTCGTTCCGGTCGATGCTGAGGACCCTCAGGGGCAGTACGACGGGATGCGAGCCGAAATCACCGCGTACGATCCCGACTTGGCCTTGCGGCCCCATGTGTTGGTGCTTTCGAAGCGCGACCTGTTGCCGGACGATGCCGAACTGCCGGTCATCGATGCTCCCGATGCACTGGGAACCGTGGCTATCTCTGCGGCGGCCAATCGCGGCCTCGATGCGTTCAAGGAAATGGTGTGGCAGCAAGTCGTCGCCGCCGACAAGGCGGAAGGCGATAACGTTCCGCTACCGTGAAGGCGGCTGATCTCGCCCACGTCGCCCTTGCTCTTGCTCCCGGGGTGGGCCGGAGCCGGTTCGATGCATTGGTCGAGAGGTTCGAGACTCCCGAAGAAGTTCTCCGAGCGTCGACCAAAGACCTGGTGTCCATTCACGGCATAGGCCTCGCTGCCGCTACCGCCATCAGGGAAGTCGACATTGCGAAGGCTGAGCGCGTCGTGGAAAGGGCCGAGGGGCTGGGTGGCCGGGTGGTGCTGCCCAGCGATCCGTTGTTCCCCGAATCACTCAAGACGATCCCGGAGGCCCCGACGGTCTTCTTTGCGGTTGGCCACCTCGAGTACATGGCCGGTCCCGCGATAGCGGTTGTCGGGAGCCGATCACATTCCCGGTACGGCGCTGAGGTGTGTCGCTATCTAACCGGCGGTGCGGCACGGTCCGGGATAATGGTGGCCAGTGGCATGGCGCGTGGTCTGGATGCGGTTGCCCATACGGCAGCGCTGGACGCGAAGGGCCGCACCGTTGGTGTATTGGGAAACGGGTTGGGTGTCGTGTATCCGTCGGCGAATAGCCGGTTGTACGAGCGGATGCAGGCCGATGGGTGTCTCATTACCGAGTTCCCACCCGGTGAACGCCCGAACGCGGGCAGCTTTCCGAGAAGGAATCGGCTCATTAGCGGTCTAGCGCAGTGCACATTGGTTATCGAGGCCGGCGAACGCTCAGGGACCTTGATCACGGTCGACCAAGCGCTGCGACAAGGACGCGACGTTCTCGCCGTTCCTGGGCCGGTCACCAGCCCCACGTCGTTGGGTTGCAACCGTCTCCTCCAACAGGGGGCCAAGCCGGTGATTGGCGTCCAGGACATCCTCGAAGAATTCAACCTCACCGAAGCGGATCTGGAGCAACACGCTCGAGGCGACCTTACGGAAGAAGAGCGGCGCTTGCTCGACGCGCTGGGAATGGGCGTCGAGACTGTGGATGACGCGGCGGAGCGCCTCCGTGCTCCCGCCTCGGATATCCTGGCCGTGCTCACGGGATTGGAGATCCGTGGGCTGGTGCAGTTGGACCCCGGAGGGCTGATTCGAGAACCTCTGCGGCGATAGCGCCGTGGTCCTTTCGTTTAGGTGAGGAAGGTCCCCGTGGCTTCCCAGAGCGCCTCGGTGCGGTCGATGCGATCTCGTGCGGTTTCGGGGAGTTCGCTTGCCACATGAGCGACGAGCAGTTCGGCAATGGCTACGGCCGGGACCGAGCTGTCGAACGGTCCTACGGCTGGGACTTGCAGTTCGCACCACGTTTCGGTGATGGCGGCGAGAGGCGAAAGCGGGCCGTCGGTGATGGCCACGATTTCGACCCCAAGGCTTGCGAGTGCCCGCGCAACGGTGATTGTGTGACGCCGGTACCGAGCAAAGTCAAAGACGACAGCGGCATCACCGGTGCCAGCACTGCTGAGATTCTGGGCGCTCGAATGCTCCTCGATGAGGTGGACGCCGGGTCGGATAATCGTCATGCCGCTATACAGCGCGTAGGCCCCAGCCTTTGATGTTTCGCCGGAGAGAATCCAAACGTTCGAAGCGTCCGTGCGAGGGTCGCCAACCGGTCACCTCTTGTGGCGTCGAACACTGCACTAATCGCTCCCTCGAGTGCTACCCGCACCGGCGTTTCGGATGCGTCGACGTGTCGGATGCGCTCGCTCGGACGCGAGATCTGGTGAGACATCTCGGCGCGAACGTAGTCTTGGAGGCGAGTATAGCCGTCGAAACCGAGCTTGGTGGCAAAACGCACGATTGACGCTCGGCTCGTGCCCACGCAGTTGGCCAGATCCGTGACCGTCCCGAAGGCTAGCAGCGTCTTGTCCTCGAGCACTGCCTTCACGATGCGTCGCTCGGTTGGGGTGAGCCGATCGCTCACGGTTGCGATGAGATCGGGGATTGACGTTCGTGACGGGGTGTTGGGCATTATGTTACATTGTCCGTCGAAATATGTTCATTGGGTTACATTGATAGTGGAGCCCAGGTGGACGAAACGTCAAGGACGAGGACCCGAGAGTCGAGGCTGTCTTCATGCGCAAAGGTGATAAGTACGTCCCGACGGCGAGGGAACAGGCGTTCCTCGATACCGTTGAAAGCCCCCGGTACGATCGGCACACTGTCAACGGCCTCAAGCCGTTCTTCGACGCGCGTGTAGCCGATGACATGCTCGGTTTCTATACGCCCGACGAGCTTGCTGTTCTCCGTGAACTCAAGGGTACCGATCGGGACGTCGAGGCCCGCATGCCGGTGAAGATGACCCGCCACTACTTCAAGATGGCGCAACGGAGCCTCCCTCTGCGACGCTTGGTGAAGGCGAGCCCGGATGAGACGCAGAGTCTCGCCGGCTCTGAGGACCCCGGGTTTCAAATGGACTACAGCCCAGTTGAGGGCCTCCTCCACAAATACGAGTTGGGCTTGCTGTACGTTACTTCGACATGTTCGGCGCATTGCCGGTTCTGCTACCGCGAGGAATTGATCGGCCGCAAGGAAGTCGAACGCCAGGACGGCACTGTGGCAAAGAAGGGGCTTGCTCAGATCAACGAGGTCACCGACTACATCCGAGCGCACAACAAGATCGTCGATGGAAACGGTGGTCGGCATCCAGAGTCGGGTCGCGAGCGGTTGCGAGAGATCTTGCTGTCTGGCGGTGACGTCATGGTGTTGCCAAATGGGAAACTCGCGGCATGGCTTTCCGCCCTCGCTGAGGCCGATGTCGAGGCCATTCGCCTTGGTACGAAGGAAATGGCGTTCTTCCCGGATCGGTTCGACGACACGTTTTTTTCGATGCTCGACAACTTCCACACGACGTACCCCGATGTTGGTCTTCGTGTGATGGTGCATTTCAATCACCCGGATGAGTTCCTCGCCAAGGATGCCGACGGACGCTACGTCGAGAACCCGAACGGTTCACTCAAGTGGAATGATTCGACCAAGCGTGCGATGGACGGGCTCACCTCCCGGGGATGGGTAACTGTTGAGAATCAGTCTCCAATCATCAAGGGCATCAACGACGATCCCGATGCACTGCGCATCATGCAGCGGGCCCTCAAACGTGTTGGCGCCGAAAACCACTACTTCTTCTGCGGCCGCGACATCATTGCCCACAAGGCGTTCAACGTCCCGATCGAAACGGCGTGGCAGACCTTGAATGAGTCCCAAAAAGGGCTTTCCGGTGTTGAGGCGCACGCCCGACTCTCGATCACGCACTACAAGGGCAAGACCGAAGTGGCGGCGGTGACGAATGAACCGATCCCGGGCGTTCCGGGAACGGAGAATGGTGTGGTGATCTTCAAGATCCTCCGGAACGCCGCCAGCGCGCCGGATCGGGGGAAGGTGTGCATCGTCGGGCGGAACCCGGACGCGATTTGGTTCGACGGCTATGCTGACCGCGTCATCTATGACGAGGCGGGGCTATTCGACTACTCGCGGGTTCAGGCAATTGGCTCAGAAGTGCCTGCTGAGGTCGGCGCCGGTGACGGTTCCTAGCCCCGAGAGTGTCTCCGTCGGTTCCCGCCGGCTTACGCTACGAACCAAACGACCCGGGGCGAGAGTTCCATGATCGACAAGCAGGTGTCGAGCGTTTCGGAAGCGGTCGCCGACGTGTGCGACGGTGCGACTGTGATGATTGGGGGGTTTGGTGAGGCGGGAAGTCCCATCGAGTTGATCCATGCACTCATCGACCAGGGAGCAACGGATCTCACGGTCGTCAACAACAACACGGGAAGTGGTGAGGTTGGCCTGGCCGCTCTCATCAAAGCCGGTCGTGTATCGAAGATGATCTGTTCGTACCCACGTAGCGCGAACTCGACGGTGTTCCCCGAGCTGTACCGAAGCGGGCGTATCGCACTGGAATTGGTGCCGCAGGGTACCCTTGCCGAACGAATTCGGGCTGGGGGTGCCGGTATTCCAGCCTTCTACACGCCAACATCGGTTGGCACTCCCCTCGAGGAGGGCAAGGAAACTCGTACCTTCAAGGGTCGCGCCTGCGTGTTGGAGTACGGGTTGTCGGCCGATTTCGCGCTTATCAAGGGGCGGTCTGCGGATTGTCACGGCAACGTTGTGTACAACAAGACGGCGCGGAACTTCGGCCCTGTGATGGCGATGGCGGCGGCGATTACCGTTGTCCAAGTCGTCGCCGTCGTTTCGGTCGGCAAGCTGGATGCCGAGACCATAGTCACACCGGGCATTTTCGTCGATCGTGTGATCGAAGTCGCGAACCCGGTGCACGAGTCCGTTCTCGTCGCCGCGGGAGCTTCGTATCCATGACCGAGCAAACGAATGGTGTCGGTCTTACGCGAGATGCGATGGCGCGGCGTGTCGCGCTCGATATTCGCGACGGGTGGTATGTCAACCTCGGTATCGGTATACCGGAGCGGGTTGCCAAGTATGTGCCCGAGGGTCGCGAGGTGATCTACCACACCGAGAATGGGCTGCTTGGAATGGGGCCGGCACCCGAACCGGGGACGGGCGAGCCGGAGTTGATCAACGCTGGCAAGCGTCAAGTGACGGCGAACCCCGGGGCGGCGTATTTCCACCACGCGGATAGCTTCGCAATGATTCGCGGCGGTCATATTGACGTGTGCGTCCTCGGCGCATTGCAGGTCGCTTCGAACGGCGATCTGGCGAACTGGTCCACAGGTGCCCCAGATGCCATCCCCGCCGTGGGGGGAGCAATGGACCTGGTCGCTGGCGTGAAGACGATCTACGTCATCACCCAACACTGCACGAAGCACGGAGATCCCAAGCTCGTTGAAGCGTGCAGCTTTCCGCTGACGGGACGGGCGGTGGTCGATCGCATCTATACCGATCTCGCTGTCATCGATGTTACCGACAAAGGGTTTCAGCTCGTCGAACTGAGTCCTGGTGTGAGCTTTGAGTATGTGCAAGAACGGACTGCGGCAACCCTCCAGCGTGGCGTGGAAGAGTGAGTGAGTCACTTGAGCGTTCTGCAAGCGCGTTGTTGTATGAACGGGCGCTCGAGATTCTGCCTGGTGGCGTGAGCCGGAACACATTGTTGCGGCGGCCACATCCGCTCTATGCCGACCACGCCGCTGGTTGTCGGGTGACCGATATCGAGGGCGTCGAGCGTATCGACTTTGCGAACAACATGGCGTCG
This sequence comes from Gemmatimonadota bacterium, assembly GCA_039656555.1. Lineage (GTDB taxonomy): Bacteria > Gemmatimonadota > Gemmatimonadetes > Gemmatimonadales > GWC2-71-9 > CAMYLY01. The sequence continues at coordinate 7,352 of JBDHLU010000132.1, forward strand.
TTGATTCACGGCCACGCGCATCCCGCCATCGTTGCCGCAGTGAGCGACCAGCTCAAAAAGGGGACGGCGTTCATGTTGGCCACCGAGGTCGAGATCCGGTATGCCGAGCATCTGCTTAGTCGGAATCACCAGTTCGAGAAGTTGCGGTTTGTGAACTCGGGCACCGAGGGCGTGATGACTGCTATAAAGGCGTCGCGTGCTTTCACGGGTCGGGCCAAGATTGCCAAGGTCGAGGGGGCGTATCACGGACAGTACGACTACGCCGAGGTGAGCCAGACAGCCACGGCCGCGAACTGGGGAAGCGGTGACAGTCCTTCGAGTGTGCCCGTGGCACACGGGACTCCGGCGGCTGCGCTGGCGGATGTCGTCGTGATTCCTTTCAACGATTCCGAGAGGGCGGTGGCGATTCTCGATAGGCACAAGGGTGAGTTGGCGTGTGTGCTGTTGGACCTCATGCCCCACCGGGTGGGCCTGAACCCAGCTGAGGCTGGGTTCGTCACGGCGTTGCGCGAGTGGACCAAGGCAGATGGTGCGCTACTTGTGCTCGATGAAGTGATCACGTTCCGGTGCGAATTCGGCGGCGCCCAGACGTGGTACGACATGACGCCAGACCTCACGGTGCTGGGCAAGTGTATTGGTGGCGGGTTCCCCGTTGGCGCGATCGCCGGAAGTACCAAAGTGATGGATGTGATGAACCCATTCGCCGATAGCCTGTTGTTCCCCCATTCGGGGACGTTTTCGGCGAATCCAATCACGATGACCGCAGGGCTCGTTGCTATGGAGCTGTTCGACGAGGCAGCCGTTGCGCGGGTGAATGCCCTGGCGAAACGTGCGGTGGATGGGATCGACGAGGCCATCCGTTCCACGGGAGTGGGTGCCTGCGTCACCGGGGGTGGCTCGATTTTCCGGGTGCACCTCCAGGAATCTCCACCCTTGAACTACCGAGAGATCTCTGTTCTTCCTGAAAGGGATCGTCGGTTGAAGGTGTTGCTCGACCATCTTCTTGACGAGGGGCTGATGCTGATCAATACCTGCTCTGCGACGATCTCAACGCCGATGGGTGAGTCGGAGATCGACATGCTTGTTTCGGCGATGAAGAGTGGATTCGAGAAGGTGATGGCGACGGGCGGTTAGTTTCGCAGGTGCGCCATATCTACGTTCATGTTCCATTCTGCGGCCGACGATGCGTGTACTGCGATTTTGCCATAGCGGTTCGCACAAACACGCCGTCAGACCGTTTTGTCGACTCCATCGCGACCGAGTTGCGCTTCCGGCGTGACGCCCCGGGCTGGGACGATTCACCGATCGAAACCGTCTACCTCGGTGGTGGCACGCCTTCCCGCCTTGACCCCGCCGCTGTTGCCGTACTGCTCGACCGAATTCGGATCGATGCCGGGCCGACCCAAACGGAGAACGTGGAAATCACACTCGAGGCCAATCCGGAAGACGTCTCGAAAGCGTCCGCCGAAACATGGGTCGCCGCCGGCGTGAATCGTGTTTCGCTTGGCGCCCAGTCGTTCCACCCAGGGGTGCTCGAGTGGATGCATCGGATGCACACGGCCGACCAGACGGCCAGGGCTGTCGACATACTCCGGAATGCCGGGATCACTACGCTCTCACTCGATCTTATTTTCGGACTGCCACCGGCTCTCGGACACGATGTCACACGAGACGTCGAACGTGCGGTGGCGCTCGCACCCGATCACCTCTCAGCCTATGGATTGACCATCGAGACACGAACTCCACTTTTTCGGCGGCGCGACAGGGGCGAAACGGTCGCTGCTCCCGATGAGCAATATCAGAGCGACTTTCTGACTGCGAATCGGTTGCTGGTCGAGGCCGGTTTCGAACATTATGAGGTTTCGAACTATGCGCGCCCGGGAAAACGAGCGGTGCACAATTCGGCGTATTGGAGTGGTCGCCCATATCTGGGATTGGGTCCGTCGGCCCACAGCTTCGATGGCCGCAAGCGGAGGTGGAACGAACGCGAGTGGACGCAATACCTGGCGTTGGTCGAGGCGGGTACCGACCCGGTGGGCGGCGGTGAAACTCTCACCAAGGAGCAGCGGATACTCGAGGCGATCATGCTCGGTCTGCGAACTTCCACCGGAGTCGAACTCAAGCTGATCGATGCGAATCGAGTCGAGGATCTCTCAGCCACGGGGTGGTTAGCGGTCAAAGATGGGCGCGTCCGACTGACTACCGCGGGGTGGCTTCGCCTGGAGGCGATTCTGTTGCGCTTGACCACCTCGGCCAAGGGTGGCTAATTTACTGTTAATACTTGACTTGGAACCATGACGGGCGAACAACTCACGTTGCGGGAACGGCGGGTGCTGGAGGCAGTCATCCACAGTTTCGTGGATACGGCCGAGCCCGCTGGATCGCGTACCATCGCAAAGCGTTACAATCTCGGGGTGTCAGCGGCGACGATCCGTAACACCATGAGCGACCTTGAGGACCGCGGCTACCTCTACCATCCCCACACCTCAGCGGGGCGGATACCCACAGATCTCGCGTATCGGGTGTATGTGGACGCTCTCATGGCGCCAGAAGCGCCGAGTCCAGTGGAGAAAGCTCGACTCCGCGAGGAGTTGACGCAGGAACGGTCGGCCATCGAGGCGTTGTTGGGGCGGGCAGCCGAGGTCTTGGGGCTTCTTGCGAGTGAACTCGGGGTGGCGGTTGCGCCCTCGGTCGACAATGCGATTTTGGAGCGGTTGGAATTGATCGAAGCGTCGAGCGACCGACTCTTGATGGTGCTGGTACTGACCGGCGGTCTGGCCCGAACGATCTTTGTCGAAGTGCAGAACCAAATTCCGCGAGAGGCGTTGGCGGGCGTCGCACAGGTGCTCAACGAGCGCCTCAATGGGTTGTCGCTCAAAGAGATTCGGTCGAGTTTGCGCGATCGTTTGCGTGATTTTGACACCGCCGGCCCGCATCGGGAGCTCCTGAACATCCTGATCGAGGAGTCCGATCAGATCTTTGAAATCGGCGCTCCCGACAGTCAACTGTTGATGGGGAGCACGCGCCCGCTGACGGGGCAACCTGAGTTCAGCTCGAACGAACAGATGCGTAACCTGCTCGACATTACCGAGCAGCGAGATGTCCTCGTGACGGCCCTCCGTGCGCGCAAGGAGCCGGGGATTAGCGTGACCATAGGGGCAGAAAACGTCGATCCACATCTGAGTTCGTTCACTATCGTGACCTCGACGTTCCAGAGTACCGGGTTCCATGGTACGATCGGGATCATGGGACCCACACGCATGCCCTACCACAAGGTGGTGGCGCTGGTCGAACACACGTCACGCCTCGTCGAAGATCTTCTTTCAGGACAGGAAGCCAGGTAGTTCACTCCGAATGCCGCAAGACTATTACGCCGTTCTCGGTGTCGATCGTGGCGCCTCCGAAAGTGCAATCAAGAAGGCGTATCGCAAACTCGCGATGCAGTTTCACCCCGACCGGAACGATGGTGACGCCGGGGCCGAGGAAAAGTTCAAAGAGGCAACCGAGGCCTATGAAGTGCTATGTGATCCAAACAAGCGTCAACGGTACGATCAGTTTGGCCACGCTGGGCTGAGCGGTGCCGGCCGCGCCACCGGCGGCTTCACCCACTTTGATTTGTCCGAAGCCCTCGGGGTGTTCATGCGGGACTTTGGTGGCATGGGGGGCTTCGACGCTATTTTCGGTGGCGGACAGCGTAGCCGCCGTCAACGGAGACGGGGCCAGGACGTACGCGTCACACTCGATCTCACGCTCGAGGAAGTAGCGAACGGCACCACCCGTAAGCTCAAGCTCAAGTCGCTAGTGCGGTGTGCCGACTGCGAAGGGAGCGGTGCGCGTTCCGGAACTTCGACCACAGTCTGTCCGGCATGTGGTGGTACGGGCGAGGTTCGCCGCGCGTCTCAGTCGATCTTTGGCCAGTTCATTTCGGTCGGTCCATGTCCCCAGTGCGATGCGGAAGGCACTATCGTTGCCGACCCGTGCGCCCGCTGCCGCGGCGACGGTCGTGTCCGGGAAGAGCGTGTTGTCGAGATAGAGGTGCCCCCAGGGGTGGCCGAGAACAACTATATCACGCTGAGAGGGAAGGGCGTTGCCGGCCCCAGGAAGGGGCCGCCGGGCGATTTGATTGCCGAGTTCACGGTGCAGGAGGATGAGCGATTCACACGTCACGGCGACGATCTGGTGCACGATCTGATGTTGTCGTTCAGCGAGGCTGCGCTCGGAGGCGATTTCGTGGTACCAACGCCCTATGGCGAGGAAACGATTGGGATCTTGTCGGGAACGCAGACCGATTCTATCGTGACGCTGCGTGGGATGGGTCTTCCCAATGTCAATGATGGGCGCAAGGGCGCGCTCCACGTGCGCTGCCGAATCTGGACCCCAACCAAGTTGACGCCCGAACTCGAATCGGTGTTCGAGAAACTGTCTAAGGTCGAGGGCAGTCCCCCTTCCGCGGCGGGCCTGGGCAAGCGCGTCTGGGACAAGGTCAAAGAGGCCTTTGGGGCATGATATGAGCGACTGCCTATTCTGCAGGATCGTTTCGGGTGAGATACCCGCGACCATCGTGAAAGACGATGAAGAGTTCGTGGCGTTTCGCGATGTGAACCCAAAGGCGCCGACGCACGTGTTGGCGATTCCGAAAGCGCACGTCCGATCGCTGAATGAACTGGATGACGGCCATATGGCAGGGCGCCTCATGATGTTTGCGCGCGATGTGGCGAAGGCCGAAGGCTTGGCGGACGACGGCTATCGTCTCGTGATCAACACGAACGACCACGGTGGCCAAACAGTCTGGCACATCCACGTCCACGTGCTTGGTGGCAGGGCCATGGGTTGGCCTCCGGGTTGATGCCTCTCGTTTCCTACGGGCATCGAGTTGCACGACCCTGAGTCCGCAGGTACGTTTCCTAGGCTATGTACCACACCAATCACAATCGTCGGGCTAGGGGGAACCGATACCGATAGCGCCCCCGCCGAGAGGCGCATGTCACATGAGGGCGCCGGCCACAGTGGAAGGCTCGATGACGGGGTGTAGGTGACACAGGTCGCCGGCACCCTTTTCTCATTCTCCCCAGTCGCCTCGGACGAGACGCTTGCCGAACTCGAGTTCGCGCGGGCCCTTGACCTCGTGGCGACGCGAGCCGTATCGGAATTGGGGGCGTCGGCCGTCAGGGAGCGGACGCCGTCGGCGGATGCCCACGCGATCGCCGGCGAACTCGAACGCGTTTCCGAGCTTGTCCACCATCTGGATGATCAGGGCCGGTTTCGCCCCTCAGCGGTACCTGACATCGCAGCCGATGTCGAGACGCTTCGGCTCGAAGGTACCGTCATCGAGGCGGAAGGGCTCCTCCGGGTGGCTGGAGCCATCCAGGCGATGCGGGAGAACGAGCGGCTGCTTCTCGACGGCGCGGACGCGATTCCGCTTGCCAATGCGCTTGTTGTCGAGGTGCCTCCCCGGGCCATTGCGGATCGAATCGAACGGGCGATCGACCAAGACGGCTCGGTGCGCGACGAGGCTTCGACCCAACTTGCGACAGCGCGCCGCCGCGTTCGGGACACGCGGCAGAGGCTCGTCGGTCTCCTCGAGCGGGTCGCGCGTGGCGTCGAGGGCGATTCGCAAGTCACACTGCGTGACGGTCGTTACGTCGTTTCGATTCCTCGCGACGCTCGCCGGAACGTTCGCGGGCTGATCCATGCGCAATCCGCCTCCGGAGCCTCCCTCTTCGTCGAACCTCACGATGCCGTCGAACTGGGCAATGACCTCCGCATGGCCGAGAACGATGAAACCGTGGCAATCGCACAGGTGTTCCGGGAGCTTTCCGGACTGGCTCGCGAGCATGTCGACGCGATCGAAGCGGGTTGGCGAATGTCAATTCAACTGGACGATCTGTACGCGAGGGCGGTGTACGCGTTGGAAGTCGCAGCCACGATGCCGGAGGTCGTGGTCGGAGATCACGCGTTCCGCATTCACGACGGGTATCACCCGCTGCTTCGAGAAGAAGTTGGTGCGGTGCCGTTCAGGGTTGTACTCGAGGCAGCCGGCACTTTGCTGGTGAGTGGGCCGAATGCCGGTGGCAAGACGGTACTGCTCAAAGCCATCGGACTCATCGCGGC
>JBDHLU010000133.1:0-9923 GCA_039656555.1 Gemmatimonadota bacterium
CGGGAGGTTGTACTTCACCGAGGGCACGATGGGAACACCTCGGTCGTTCGGCAATCGCATCACGTCGGAGAAGAAATCCACATAGCTGTCGAGCGTCCCTGCCCACCCTCGCCCAAACCACGTTACCGTCCACCCATTCCGCCCATCGCTCGCTACACGCCGTTCGACGTTCATATGCGTTTCACCGGTCGACCACTCCTCCATGCTACGCGATCCGTCAGACCCCTCGGCGATGACCGTCTTCAGAACCACGAAGCCTATCCCGGCATCGAGGGACGTTTCGACTTGTTGCCGTGTGAACGAAAGTTGCCCTGAGGCTTTTCCGATTGGATGAGGGATCTCGATGCCCGCGTACCGCGCGGTCAGGTCGACCTTGAGCTCTTCTCGGATGACGGCGGCAAGATCAGCCGGCGGATCCGCGCTGGTCTGCTCGACCACTTTCTCGAGCCGCGCGAGCCATTGCGACGAGACCTTCGGTCGCCCGAACAACATTAGGCCGCCCGCAGCTCCGCCACCGCCGCACGCACTCGTTCACGATCAGTTGGATCGAGAACCGGCCCAAACGGGTCGCGCCCTACTCGAGTGATCACACCGTCTGCCTCGAGGGCCCACACCATGCGCTGGACGTAGCCATCTACGGGGGAACAAAAGGTAGCGTCGGCAAACCTATCGATGGCCGACGAGAGTGCATCGAACCGGCCTCTGTCCTCGCCATGATTTGCGTCGAATAGTTCGACCGTGCGGTCGGTGCAGGCCGCCGCCATACCGATGAGCGCCGCATCCGCCCCCATGACTATCGAAGCGCCATAGAATCTGTCCTCACCGGTGATACACATACGGCCCTCGTGCTGATGGACGAGGATCGACACCTCTTCGAAACGGGTTGGACGGTCGAGTGTAGCAAGCTTGACACCGATGACGCCATCGACAGCAAGCAGCCGGTCGAGCGCCGCGTCTGAATAGTCGATGCCACCCGCATCCTCATAGAGGTAGAAGACGATTGTTGGGACACCCACTTGGGCAACCGCTTCGTGCAAGGCGATAGCGCGCTCTTCCGTTTCTGGAAGATCGTGGAACGCCGAAGGAGGGTACACCAACACCGCGCGCGCACCTTCGCGGCGCGCCCATTCGGCCATCTCAACGGTCTCCCGTATCACGCGTTCCGTCAGCTGAGATCGGCTCGAGGGCATGACACAGCTTACCGGTACGCCTACCCCTACAACCAACTCGTGACCGCCGCGCTGCCAGGCCCGGAGCACGAGTTCGCGCTGCGCCTCGGAAAGGTGAAGCCCTCGTCCCGTATGCACGCCAACTGCCACCGCGGGTACGCGCTGCGCCGCCATCCATTGGACATATCGGTCCAGGGATTCCTCATCGATCGATGCATCGTCGCGAAACGGTACCGGCACGGCTGGGATCACACCGCGGCGCCAAGCCTCGAATCGCTCAGCCATCCCACATCCACGAGCGAGCGTTCTCTTCCTCTATCGCCCGTCTGTCTGACTCAGGCAACTCGAGCAAATCCAACTTTGCCACCGTGGAATCCGGAATCCGTAGTGGCATCCCGGTTCCGAACACAAAGCGTGCGGGTCCAAGTGTCGTGAGCAGGTGTCGCAGGTGTTCCTCCGGTGGTCCCCAAATCCACGAGATGTCCCAAAGCACGCGTTCCGATTCCTCGGGGGTGAGTCCGTAGTGGACTTCCTCAATAAACGACCTGTCAGAATGGGTCACAACGAGGCGGATCCCCTCGTCGATTCGAACCAGCGCCCGCACCGCCGACGGTGGAAAATCAGGAACGGCATCCAGATGGTGACGCTGCCTCAGGTCTTCGAAGCGAACAGTGAGGATAAGCGGGCAGGCAACGCTGGCTGTCGCCTCGGCCAGGCTCATCATCTCGGCGCCTGCCGGATCGAGCCCCCAGTAGCTGGGGTACGCGCGGACGGCCGGGACCCGGCCGGCATACGATTCGAGTGCGGCCTTCCACCCTGGGAGCCCGGGATGCACCGCGGGCACCGGCCGGAGGCGGGATTCGCTCGATACGGCCGCAAAAAGAGCAACGTTACCTGGCCCAGGGTCCCTATAAAGGAATGAGGGAAGGTGACCGACCCATGCTTCGGTAATCCCAAGCCGATCCATCTGGGCCAGCAGCCATTCCTGCGTGGCGTGGGCCACGTGCCGGAACGGATACGGCCCGACAAAGGCCGACACGTCGATCATCCAAACACCCCACTGGGGAAGATGTCGATGGCATTACCCGACCGAATGCGATCCAGCGCTTCGCTTCCGAGTCCTAGCGCCTCCAAGTATCGCAGCTTACCCCATCCGGTCCCCATCGTGACGTCGGTCCCAAACAACAACCGGTCGGGCCCGACGGCATCGAGAGCCAGGTGCATCATGTCGATGTCGACACCACTCCCCGAAATATCGATCCAAAGATTGCGCACTCGCCGTACGACCCTCAGCGTATGCGCCCAATCCCCACCCCCACCGATGTGGGCGACGATGAACTGGACATCAGGATGCCGTTCGGCAAGGCGCGCTAGCTCGAGGGTGTCCGACGCCTCCTGGCCCAACCACTCCCGGCTTCGGTGATGCCATACGTGATGAAGCACCGGTACCTTGGCCGTCGCCGCTGCCTGGGCAATCGGATCCAGCAGCGGATCGTCGGCGCGCCGGCTTGCCGCCAACTTGATGCCTATCATGCCATGTGACAATCCAACTTCGATTTGTTCGAGCGCGTGCTTTGTGAAGTTCGGGTTCACCGCGCAGTAGCCAAACACCAATCCCGCGTGCTCCACTTGCAGCGCGCGCATTGCGGCGTTGGCATGCGTGAGGTCATCGGGTGAAGGAAAGTACGTTGGCGAGGTATGTCCCCACGTGCCGAGTATCGACGCGACGTGTGCCGTGATACCGATGCGTGAGCCGGCGTTCAACCGCGCCTCATTGCGCTCACGCCAATCGGTTCGCCCCGACCGTTCCGTGTAGAAGTGTCCGTGCACGTCAATGAGCATCAGCACACGCTTTCCAGCGCCTCGCGCAGGATTGCGACACACTGATCGATGACGCCACTCGAGTGGGAGAGCGCAACGAAGTTGTAGGCGTTGCGCTTGAAAAGAAGACCCCGCTCCGCCGCAGCCCGGCTGACAGCTCCAGATACTTCGTCGCTGACAAAGCTCAGGTAACACATCTGCGGCACCCCATGGACTCCGCTCACGACATCAGGGAACTCCCGGACTGCGCCGGTCAAAAATCCAAACAACATGGCTCCCGAATCGGCCAACGCTTCGGCAACGGACTCCGTCTCGAACACGTCGAGGACGGCGTTAGCTGCCGCCAGACTCACGAACTCGGTGGCGAGTGTCGACGAAATCCACGTGTCCTCGACCGTTGAGAACAGAGCCTCCGCACCGCCAACGGCGGCGATGGGGTACCCGTTGCCCAAGGCCTTGCCAACGACCATGAGATCCGGCGTGACGCCGGTCTGCTCCGCGACCCCACCGCGGGTGATGCGGAACGCGGTCTTTATTTCATCGAATACGAGGCACGCTCCGGTACGCGACGCTATTTCGCGCAACGCGGTTAACCACGCGATGTCGGGCGGCCCATCGATAATGGGTTCGATCACGATGCACGCCACCGGCCCAAACTCCTCTACGGCGGACTGCAGGTCGGCGATGTCGTTGAATCCAACCTCGCGTCGCAACTGCGTGACCGCCAACGGGATCCCCGGACCTTGCTGGCACCAGTCCAGCCAACCGTGATACCCACAGGTGATGACGCGGTCTCGCCCCGTCACCGCACGAGCGATGCGAACGGCGGCGGCAACGGCCTCGGCACCGGTCTTGAGAAAACGAATCCACGTGACACCGGGAAGAACGTCTACCAGTCGTTCCGCAACTCTTGCCTCGAGGGTTGGCGACAGCGGGCCAACCGCACCCAATTCCGCCGCCTCGGTCGCCGCCCGCGTGACAGCCGGGTGTCCATATCCGAGCGCGACCGCACCCAATGCCATGACGAGGTCGATGTACTCCCGTCCTTCAGCGTCCCACACACGGCATCCATTCGTGCGCACTACCTGCCGGGGTACGGCGCCCGCGCGCCCAAATAGCGCTGACGGGCGCTTGCTGCCGGTCGACGTGAACCCTGGAATCGTCACTCCATCCCCTGGCGGCGTAGATAGTTGGTTACCTCATAGCACATGGCTATGAAGAGCTTCGCCTCGCGTGCATCGATTGGCGTGCGATGCGCGACCTCTCGTATCGTGCGGATGATGTGCTCGGGGTTTCGCGCCTTGAAGAACTCTATGGAATCCAAGGCAGCCTGCGCGGCTCCAAACAATTGCTCGTACTGCTCCGACGTTGCCGGTTCGGCGTCCCGCCTGGGTGACTTGGGTGCCTTCGTGCCGCGCACCAGCAACACCTCGTAAGCTATGATGGCAAACGCATGTGACAGGTTAAGTGAAGGGTATTCGTCGTTCGTGGGAATCGTCACGGTGCGGTGACACCGATCGAGATCCGCATTGGAGAGACCACGGTCTTCCGGTCCCAACACGATGGCTACCCGCCCGTCGGCCGACTCCGCAACAATTTCCTCGGCGCCTTCTCGAGGGCGATCCACGTTCCGTTTCGCCGTGCGTTCTCGGGCGGTCAAACCAACGACGAACGTACAATCCGCAAGCGCCGCGTCGAGGTCGTCAAACTGTTGTACGCGTTCGATGACATCGTACGAGCTGTGGGCGACGCCCTCGATACGGTATTCATCCCACTCCCTCGGCGTGACGAGTCGCAAGTCGAAGAGTCGGAAGTTCTTCATTGCGCGAATGACACTCGCGATGTTCACGAGATCCTGTGGCTGATGCAGAACCACGACGATGCTCACACCACCTCCACGACCAAGGCATTTTCCGGCGACTCCCGGTCACCGCGAAGGTAGACCCAACCTTCGCCACCCGACAGCACGAGTTGTCCGGCTCTCCGCTCGCGGTCCGAATACATCTCATTGATGACGAGATCGACGGGAAACCGTTCGCCCCGTTCGAGCGGGCGAGACAATTCAAAGCGAACTACCATCGCGTACCCGCCCTCCGTAAGGGTCCACGTTCCGCTCACCGCATCCACCCCACCAGAATGGCCTCCCAACGCAACCGTTCTAGCTGTCCGCGAATCGGGATCGGGAATGACGAGGAACCCCACCCAACCATCGCGGCCGATGTAACATTGTACGCCGTCGGAGTGGATGTCCGGCCGTTCGTTGTCGAGTTCAGGGTCCCTGGCCTCGGCTTGTCGAAATACTAAGTCGCGTTTCTCCACCTCGACCGCAAATTCGATTGCAGTTGGGGTTCCGACAACGGCCGCGCGCGCGCGGATACTCTTGCCATGCAAGTAAGCCAACTCGGATCTACGATAGTGCTCTGCGCGAAGCTTCCGGATGTAATGCGGGGCGACGGCTACCGTCCAGTCCTCTGGCCGAAGCGGTCGATCGCGTATGGGCAGAGACAGCGGCGTCAGCATTACGCGATGACTCGGCTCCGTGGCAATACTCGGGGCGGGTAGATCCCCCCTGAGCTTGATCTTCCCGTGTTCCGGCGTCCAGATCCGAGCGACCTCATTGGAAAACGTAATTCGGTACTCTTGCCCATCGCATACGACACGGATTTCGGTTTCCGTCACGTCGATCGTGTTGAGATGGTGCGGAGCCGCGCAGTACGCCTGAACCCAGAACCCAGAACCCCTGGCTCGACGCATGAGGTACGTCATTGGGTCGCCTGGGGCGAAGTTCGGGCTCGGTGGCCCCAGCCCACTCTCCACGGTCAACCGCTCGTCGCGACGGGGAGCCAGCAACGCTCTCCCCTCCCCTCGTTCCGCCTCGAGTCGTAACAGATCCTCTGAGGTGCTGATCGCCCCGGTGAGGTGGACGGGCAAAGCAACCTCCACCGTGTCGTCGGCTTCCACCTCGACCACGTCGAGCACGAAGAGCTCTCCAACGACCAACGTTCTGCTGGCCTTGCTTCCGGGACCGAGCATGTCACGCGCCGTGCCTCGACACCATGCCCAACCGTCGCGAGCATCGGCTGCCTCGCACCATGCTCGGCCCGTTGGCGCTGGGCCCTTCTCGCCCTCGGCGAACGGGGCATTGTGTGCTTCGCGGCTTCGATACCAATGCAGGGACTCGTCCACGTACGACGCCGTTCCCGGATCGACAGTAATGGGAGAGCCCAAATACAGGTTCGAGTGAAGGAGGTCAGGATGGCCATGCCCACCCCGCGCCCCTCCTACCTCCAGACTCGCATATGTGTCGTTTGTCGGACGCACGAGGGCCACCCCGGCTTGGGCGAACACTGTGACCGGTTGTGGAGAGCTGCTCGCAGCCAACGGAAGCGCCGGCCGCATCCACAGGAGCGCGCGCCAACCCAACCGTTCCCTGGTCAATTTCGCAGGGGGCCGATGCACCTCGTGCTCTGCGATCTCTTCAAACCCAACGTCGTCTCCAACGGGATAATTGCCGCCATAGAGTGACGTGAGCAAACCTTCGACTAGACCATCGTTGGTGCGAACCAGACCGACCTCCCAGAGTTCCGCAAATCGAGGTTGAGCCATGGCGACGCCAAAGGGTGAGTCGCCTCGGGCCGGCATCGTCAGGTCAGGGTAGAGCGTGTGAATGGGAGCGGTGTACATGCCGCCGAGTTTGCTCGCGGATTGGGCATCGGCGTACAGATCGATCCCTTGGGTGCGCGCCAACTCGGCCGCAAGTTGGAATCCGCGGAGGGCGAAGAAGTGATAGTTCTCTCCCTCGAACCACAATCCATCAGAAGTTACGCCGTGGTCGAGCTGCGCGCGTATGCCGTGAGGTCCGGCGAGACCGTGGGCAACGAGTTCGGGGTCTCCCAGCAGCGTCCCAGCCGCCATCAAGGCCGTATTGTTCCACACTTGACGGTTTGACCACACTTCATCGAACTCGCGAATCAGATCCGCCGAGTCACGAACCATACTGCGGAGATTGTCATCAAGTTCAATGCGCGGCGCGATAAAGCCGAGTCCGATTGCCATCTGCGTGAGCCAAATGGATTCCAGGTAGGTCGAGAAAAATAGCCGTGTTGGCCCCAGGACGTTGTCTTGGTTTGGAAGCGTGGGATAGATCGCCGCGTACCCGCGGGCGAGTTCGAGTCCACGACTCATGAGGAATGGCTCGTTCGTGAGAGCGCCGAGCAGCCCCAGATGCAGTATCCGTTCGGATAACCACAGGTGATACCACCAACGCCACGTTGCATGGTGCAGGTCCCCGGTGACCACCGCGTGGCACCTCGGGCACCGGTGATGCGTGGGGCTGAGAGGATCGAAGGCCAACCGCGTTCCATCATTCGGACATGTGCCGCCCTCGCGCGATAGGCGGGCCTTGCCGGGTATGTTGGGAATCGAAGAATCGAGCACTGGCCCCAGGTGGGCACGAATCCTACGACTCAGGTGCTGAAGATCGGTCGATCCCCTGATTTCGCGTTTGCGGCGTTCTTGCGCCGCCTCATTGAGCAGCATCGTCGGCGCACTCCCATACGTTGACCCCCTCCATAGCAAACTCCAGTTCGAGAATCTGTCCGCCGGCGCGTCGCGCCGCTTCCGCAACATCGGGTCGCGCCCGCTTCGGGCACAAAACGAGGATGCACCCACCTGCACCGGCACCGGTGGCCTTCACCCCCCATGCACCGGCCCCTAGCACCGCACTCTCGATCGCCGCCGTGTGAGGAGTCGTGATCGTCGGGTGAAGGCGTTGCTGGGCTTTCCAATTCGAATTGATCGTCTTTGCCAAGGCTTCCCAGTCACCGTGCTCCAGCTGCTCCGCCGCGTTCGTGGCCAGTCCGCGCATTTCTGCCAGCGCTTCTACGACGACGCTGTCTCCGCGACGATACTCGTTCCATACGCGCTCATGCGTCTCCGAAGAGAAATGCGAATGCCCAGTGTACACGATCACGACGTGGCGCTGCAGATCTTCCGCCGCCGTGGATGATACCGCGACGCGCCGAGCGTTGAGGAGGTCACTTCCGAATTCGTATCGCTGGAACCCCCCAAGCGCCGCCGTGAGCTGATCCTGCCTTCCACCGAGCAGACCCAACTCCTTCGTTTCGAGCAGGAACCCGAGTTCGGCGAGGGACCGTTCGTCATAGGAGTCCTGGCGACAAAGGGCCAAGGCCGCGACCAGAGCCACGTCCAAAGCCCCGGACGCTCCCAAACCAGATCCACCGGGCGCATCCGATCGAGATAGTACTTCGATGCCCCCGGTCACTGGAAGCAGATTCAGGGCGGCCTTGTGGAGATCCAGTCGCCCATCGTAGCTGATCTGGGACCCCGCCTCGTAGGTCACACGCTCGCCCATATCTGCCGCAACAAGTGTGATTTTCTTTCCTCCGAGATACACATCGACATGCGCGTACAGGGTGATCCCGGCGGCGACGACCGCACCGCCTTCTTGGTCCGCATACTCCGGCACGTCCGTCCAGCCGCCGGCAAAGTCGATGCGTAGCGGGGCGCGCGCGTGAATACTCAATGCGTCCCATCCGACCCGAAACGCCACTCGTGGAGGTTACCGAGTTCGCCACGAAGGTCCGGTCGGGTATTCGTGATTCGATTCGTCACGCCCTGCACACCGCGCGCGTGGTACACCCAAGCCACGGGAAGATCTGCGGCGAGGATGTGTTGCGCGTCGGCCCAGGCGTTGGCCACCTCGGTTTCCGTCTCGGCCGTCCTGGCTCTCACCACCGCCTCGTCAAAAGCGCGGTTGCGGTACCCCGCATACGCGAGGGGCCCCTCCTGGCCGCCAAACAACGCGTCGACATACCCCAAAGAAAGATCTCCCGAGATGCCCGTCAAAAGAGCATCGTAGTCGCGCGCTTCTCCCTGTGCGGTCGCCAGAAAGGTCGAGAGTTCTAGTTGGCGGAGAGTGACTGCTACTCCTATGCTGCGCATCTGTTCTTGGAGCATTTGTTCCAAGCCAAGATCCCCACTCCCAACCGTCAACAGCACGAACGCCAGGGTCGTATCGCCCTTGACGCGTATTCCGTTCTCGCCCACTCGCCAACCTACGCTGTCGAGCAGTTGGCGCGCTTCACCCGGATCGAACGTTGGGCCTGGTGCGTCGACGTACCACGGATGCGATGGCGTTACGGGCCCAGTTGCGGGGGTGCCGAACCCGTAGAGATATCCGTCGATGATTGCGCGGCGATCGATCGCCATCGTGAGCGCACGGCGAACACCAAGATCGTCAAACGGACGGCGACGAAGATTCCAAAACACTCCGTAGGAGAAGAGGATCGGAAAATCCACGATACGGAGTCGCGGGTTCTTTCGGACGAACTCCGCGTGCCCGGGGCTGATCCCGGCAAAATCCAATTCACCCGTCGTGAGCGCAGCCAGCTTCGTCGTCGCTTCATCGACTACGACGATCACGAACCGATCGATCGGAGGCACGGCAAAATCGGCAGGGAAACCGACATTCCGTTCGAATACCCAACGTTGATTGGGACGATGACCGACAAACCGGAACGGACCATTCCCTACCGGCTCCTCGTTGAAGGCTGCCCGGCGCATAGCCGAAGGCACCACGTCTGCCACATGATGAGACGGGAGGATTGCCAAATCCGTGAGGACGTCGGGAAACACCGGCTGCGTCGCCGCAAATTGGATTTCGACACGAAGTGAATCCGGAGCATTCACCGAAACGACAGGGTCGAAGTCTCGAGCCCGCGGGTAGCCCGTTGCCGGATCGCGAGCGAACCGCACGCGAGCATCGTTCTGTCAGCGTTCCATTCCCAGGACTCGGCGAGCCGGGGAATGGGTTGAAGCAACGAATCGTACACCGCCAGCGTCATGAATAGCACGTGTTTCTGCACGGCTTTGGCCAGCGGATGCACGGTTACCAGTGGGTTGATGGATTGA
>JBDHLU010000134.1:0-21391 GCA_039656555.1 Gemmatimonadota bacterium
AGCTGATCATCGTCCAGTCCCCACCGATGGGCTCGATGATTTCCACATCAGCGTCTTCGTCCTTGTGGTTCCGGAGCGTGACTTCCCACGCGCTCTCAGAAACGCAACCGGAAATGACGTTGAATTCCATCTGACGCCGGTCACCCACGACATCGAACGCCTCACCCATCTTGATGCGGACGCGTTCGTTCCGTGGCGTGTGGTCGATGCGATCTTCACCGATGAACTGCTGCGCGCCGGAACCGTCGGCCTTGTAGACCCGCACGATGCCCTTGGGGAGCGGCATGCCCAGGCGGTTCTGCTCGGAGTTCTGGAAGTCCAAGAACACGCCGACCTTTTGGTTGGACACTACTTCGCCATACGACCCGCGATAGTAATAGGCCGCGCCGTAGAAGATCAGCTTCTTGTCGACACCGACTCCGCTTGCCTCGAGCAACGTGACCTGCTTCTGCTCGTTCTGCCGAAGCGTGGTCGGGCGACCCAACGTGTAGAGGTGGTACTCGAAAAAGCTCTCCTCGGAGAATTCCGAGATCGCGTCGGCAGCCATCATCGCGCGTTGTGCTTCGAAGCGCATGCGCCCCCCCACATTCGCCGTGAGACGCTGGACGTCACCGGCCACCAACTGGAGGCGGGCATTTTCGAATGTCGTGCCACTTTGATTCGTGAGTGTTACCCAACCTGTCAGATCACCCCTCGTGTCGTCTTCGTTGATCACGAACACGTAGTCGGCCTTCCAGTTGAGGTTGTTCGTGAGATAAGAGACCTCGAGTTCGTGCTGCGGCCGATCGCTGTCGAGCGTCCACATCAGAGTCGGCTTGGCGACCAGATTGTCCGGAATCTCGGGAAAGGAGAACCGACCCGGGAAATTGAACGTGATCTCGTCACCGATCTTGAGAATCGGGCCGCCGTTTACCGACAGCACTTCGGCTTGATACGGATCGTCTTTGCCAGTTTCGGAGTTGTACCGGTATACGGTGACGGTCCGTCCGACATACTTCTCTAGCAATTTCTGCGGATTCAACAAATCGTACTGATAGTTCTGTTCCAGCACACGGAGGCCACCACGCAGTGGACGGACGTGCACCGTCTCCGGCTGAATAGTTTGTGCGACATCGCGAAACTCCAGTGCCGCGATTCCCCGCGTGAACGTGATGTCGCGGATTTCGCGCACCAACCCGAAATTCTGGTTGTAGATCGTGATCGACACCGATTGCCGATCGGCGGCCGTGGACTGAAACACCGAGTCCGCCCGCACGGCGGTCGGGTCCGGGATATCTGGCCGAGTTGTCTCATCACCGGGGCGCGCCACCGCGGCGCCAACGAGCCCTAAGACAGTACCCAGCAATGCATTACGATAATTCGCCAGCATCGTTCACTCCTTGGTTTCGTGTTGCCTTCACCCAAGGAGACGAACGAGCGGAGAGGATTTGCACAGGGGCGTCCATCGACGATTGACGATTGACGGCCCTTATCGATCTATCACAGGCCCATTGATGATTGCCTGAAATCTCGCGTACTCCCGCAGCCCTTCCGGCAGATACGCCACTCGCAAATACGCCAGCGAGATGAGGGACGGCATCGCAACCAGGTGCTCCAAGTGATCGGTCGCGGCCTCGTAATCCCCCACCAAAGCATACACCCACACCAATGACTCATGGAGGACACGCGATGCGACCTGGTCGGTCGATTCGGTTATGAACTGTTCGACCCGACCGGCATGGAAGCTTGCCTGTTTGCGGTCGCCCAAGCCGGCGAACGCTCTGCTCAAGAACATCTCGAGCGTTTGATCCGCTTCGCGGCGGGCGGCAATGTCATTGACGGCGGTGCGAAGGGAATCGTAGTAGGCGCGCGCCTGGGCGGGCCGACCACGAAGCCGATAGAACTCTGCTTTGACGAACAGATAGTCAAAGGGCATCGGCCCGCTGATCGAGGCTGGTATGAGACCGTCGATGATCGAGTCGTACTCTCCTCCGGCAACCAAGCCCGGCGCAACGTCGATCAACGCCATCGCCACTTCGCCGCGAGAAACGTGCTGCAGCATTTGGGTGACAATGTCACGCGCACCTCCGACATCACCGTGACCGCGCAGCGCCACGGCCATCTTTGCCCGATAGGCATCACCGTAATCGGGGGTCAAGGCAATAGCGCGATCGAGATATTCCGTGGCCTCGTCGTAGCGACGCGCGAGCAAATGGAATGTTCCGGCGGCAACGGCCCACTCGGGTTCGCGCGGGTCGAGATCGGCCGCAAGCACCGCGTTCTCGAGTGCTCGATCCCATTGGTCGGTGGCGGCCAGCAGTTCCGCCATCAAGCTCCGCGCGTACGCGTTGTTCGGCTCGCGTTCGGTCACCTGTTCGAACTCGCGAAGTGCACGCACCGGATTGGGCTCGGCACCCCAGAAGTAGAAGTGCCCCATCGCGAGGTGAACCGTGGGCTCTTCCGGTGCCAAGAGCATGGCGGTATCGACGGAGGCCTGCGCCATGGCTAGGCGGTTGGAACTCGGATCCACAAAGTTGTGATAGAGCCAGATGTGGGCGAGGGACAGTTCAGCCCACGCAAGGGCGAACTGACCATCCAGGGCCAGGGCGCGCTCGAGAAAGTCAATCGCGATGCGCCTGGCGTTTGCGTCACCATTACCCGCATTGCCGACGAGGTAGTCGTGGCCCCGAAGGTAGAGGTCGTAGGCTTCCAGATTCGACGTCGGGCGGCGTCCGATCGACGCTCGCTCGGGTTCGAGCAGCGCGACATCCAGGGCACGAGCGACCCGCTCAGCGATGTCGGACTGGACGCGGAAGATGTCGGTCATGTCCTCGTCGTAGACGCTCGCCCACATGTTGGTCTCGTCGGAGACGCGAATCAGCTGCGGGATGATCCGCACGCGACTCGTCGGATCTCCCGGGCGTTCGCGTTGGATCGTGCCCTCGAGAATGTAGTCCACACGAAGGGCATCACCGATCTCTCTTGCCGTACTCGAAGACACGTCGAATTGCGACGCGCTCGTGCGCGAAATCACCCCTAGGCTACCCAGCCTAGCCAGGCGCGCCGCGATGGCGTCGGTAATCCCGCTCGCGAAGAACTGGTCTTCTGCCGCACCGAGGTTCTCGAACGGCAACACTACGATAACGGGGCGCCATTGCCAAAACCACCGAAGCGGCTGCCCAGCGTTTGCGCCGCCGGTGAAACACGGGGATCGTCGTCTCTTCCGTCGTCACACCCGACGAGCGCACTCGCGACGTTCGCGGGGTGAGCGAGTCCAAGACTTCGAGCGTCTCGTCGGCGGTCTGGTATCGAAGCGATGGGTCCTTTTCCAGACAACGCATTACCAGATGCGCCAAGACCGGCGGCACGTCGGGCCTCAGCGCCTGGACCGGCCTGGGCGTCTCCGTCACGTGGGCCGCAAGAACTTGCTGTGCCGTCGTGCCCGGGAACGGTGGTTGCCCCGTCAGCATCTCGTACGCCACGGCACCAACGGCATAGATGTCGGCACGGTGATCGACATTCGGGTCCGCCGACGCCTGTTCCGGCGCCATGTACGTAGGCGTACCCAAGACGACGCCGAGGGAATCGTCAGTCTCCGGGCGGACGGCTGCACTCAACGCCTTGGCAACGCCGAAGTCCATGACCAAAGCGTGCCGCCCCATCAACATCACATTGCCCGGTTTGATGTCGCGGTGCACTATGCCGCGCTGGTGGGCGTGTTGGAGCGCGTCGAGCAAGTCGTGCAAAAGAGAGACGACGTCGTCGATATCGAGCTGCCCCCGCTCTTCCAATCGCTCGCGGAGGGATTCTCCATCGACAAACGGCATCACGTAGTAGAGGAAACCCTTGTGGTCCCCAGAGTCGTGAACCGGAAGCACGTGCGGGTGGGAGAGCCGGGCGGCAATCTTGATTTCACGTAGGAAGCGGTCGGAGCCCAACGACAACGCCAGATCAGGACGCAAAACCTTCAACGCGACCTTTCGATCGTGTTTGAGATCGTGCGCGAGAAAGATGATGGCCGCACCTCCCCGCCCCAGTTCCCGTTCGACACGGTACCGGCCGGTCAGCGCATCATTCAGTTGATCGAAAAAATCCGCCATCCCACTCCCGGGAACCTCACCGTAAGCCTTGTCGTTGTGACATACGGATACTACAAATGTCGAAGCCGCCCTATTCCTTAGATCGTAACGGCCCGGGTACCGAAAAGTTCCACCCGGTACGGGGTGTTCTGGAGCGCTTGACCTTTCTGGCCAGTGTTGGGTATTGCTATGGCGGTGGCAAATCTCCGCCGCCTGGGGGTAGACCGTGATCGTACTAACCGCTGTAGCGCTAGTGATTGCTGGCGTGCCGGCAGAAACACTCGCGGCCGATACGGCCTGCATCGTGATGGATGCACCCGTCACGGAACGGCTGAGCCCGTTGGATTCGCTCTCATTCCGGTTAGATGGCCATACCGTCAAGGTCTGCTACGGGCGACCATCTTCACGCGGGCGCACGATGATCGGCGGACGAGACGTACCGTACGACAAGTTGTGGCGCACCGGCGCCAACGAACCCACCATGGTGCACACCACCGGGCCCATATCGATCGCCGGCATCGAAGTCGAGCCCGGCAGCTATTCGCTGTACACGATCCCCGACCAGGCCGAATGGACCATCATCGTCAACAGCTCCATCACGCAGTGGGGCCACATTGCCGAATACACGTACCGGGTGCGCCGCAAAGAAGTCGGTAGGACCACGGTTCCCCACGAACGAACGGCCCGGCATGTCGAAACGTTGACATTGACGGCCGATCCGGTGGAAAGCGAAGCTATCATGTTCCTCGAGTGGGAACGGACGCGCATCGCCATCCCCATCATGCTGCTCGACACCGATCCAACGGGGGGCGGTCGGAGGCGGTAGAGACGCGTGCGATGCCCTGGATCAAACAAATCTCAGTCGACGAAGCCACAGGCTTCCTCAAACAGCAGTTCGACGCCGCCATAAAACGCGCAGGCCGCGTTTGGCACATCGTCCACATCATGAGCCTCAATCCGCGGGTGATGAAGACGAGCATCGAATTCTACGGTGCAGTGTTGTTCGGGCGGTCGCCGCTGTCGCGCATGCAACGGGAGATGCTGGCGACTGTAACGTCAGCTGAGCTGCATTGTCGCTACTGAACACTGGCTCACGCTCACGACCTCCGTGCCGAGGTCGAAGACATGTTCGAATCATCCGACGAAGCGGACGCGTTCGTCAAGGCAATTGCGAAGGACTGGCGGACAGCGCCGCTCGGGGATGCGGATCGAGCCCTCTGCGCCTTTGCTACAAAACTGACGCATGCGCAACACGACATGACGCCGGCAGACCTCGATAGCCTACGGGAGCACGGGTTCGACGACACGGCAATTCACGATGCTGTCCAGACCATCGGGTACTTCAACTACGTCAGCCGTGTTGCCGACGCGCTCGGCGTCGAAGACGAAGAGCACGTGAAGGATTGGAATGTGGGATAGTGGGATAGTGGGATAGTGGGATAGCGAACGGGGCGGCCGTAACGATTGATAGCCGCCCCGTTCTTGGGACACCTAGGCTAGTTCGGACGCCAACCGCGCCCGCGCTGTGAGCCCCGCATCCCTCGGAACGATCGATTCTGGCCTCGATGCACCTGCGCTCGCATGCCACGGCGCCCCTGCATGCCGCTGCGACCCCGCATGGCATCCCCGCGGCCCAACACTCTGCCGCGTTGCTCGTCCGTCAACAACGCCTGCGCCCGGGCCGTGGCCTCCGCGTTCGCCACCGCCACCGTTTGCTGCGCGTTCAGCACCGCCCTGGTGCGGGTACCGATCAGGTCCGGATCGACTTGCTCCGCAGCCCACGCATCCGCGAGTTCCTGTCGGAGCGAAGTCAGATCGGTGGTTGCCTGAGCGTTAACAGCCTGCGTCTGATCGCGTAGGGCTTCGAGTTGGGTCACCTGCTCGGGAGCGAGCCCGAGTGACTGCTGCTGCCTGAGTATGGCGGATGGACAGAACCCCCGGCAACCCTGTTGCATCCCACCCCGCATGCCAGGTTGCATGCGCTGTTGATTCACTTGCCGGCGGCTCGCCATGCGCTGGTGATTCTGTCCCATGCGGTCTGCCATGCGTTGATTGCGCATTTCCATGCGTTGCTGGCGCTGTGCCGGGACCGTGTCGGCGACCTGGGCCACTGCGGCCTGAGGGCCAATGGCCAATGCCGCGAACAGTGCGAAATATGCGGTCTTATTCATGATGGTCTCCCAAAAAAGTGTTCATTGATGATCCAACCGGTTAGACGAGACCACGTGGCAAATGTTAGGATCAGGGTGAGAGGCACCGGAACCCCGTGGAGGTACCATGAAAATTCGTAGTCGGCTCCTCATGACGATCGCCCTTTTCGCTGCCACCGCCCCACTCGCGGCGCAGCAATCTGTCGACGATGTCATTGCAGCGCTCGAGCGCCAATTGGCCGCCGACGCGGCGGCTGACACGGTCGGCGGCATGAGCGCGGGCGTCATCTTCGGGGACAGCGTCGTTTGGGCCCGCGGGTTCGGCTGGGCTGACCGAGAAACCCGCGCTCCGGCGGATGACAGCAGTGTGTATCGGGTGGGGTCGATCTCGAAATCGGTGACGGCGGTGCTCATGGTGATCCAGGCGGAGCGCAACGTGCTGGCACTGGACGACCCCATCGCGAGTTCCCTGCCAGCTATCACCGAGCTGGCAGACTACCCAGCTGACGACCCTATCACCTTCCGCGACCTGGCCAGCCACACCAGCGGGTTGATTCGCGAGCCCGCACTCCAGGGTGCGGCGTCGGGCCCGATGGACCGATGGGAGCAGCAGATCTTGGCTTCGATACCCACGACCCGGGTCCAGACCGCCCCGGGCGCGGCGTACTCCTACTCGAACATCGGATTCGGCATTCTGGGGTTGGCCGTCTCGCGTGCCGCCGGCCATCCGTTCATGGACCTCGTCACCGAGCAGATCTTCAAACCACTCGAGATGACGACCGCCGGCTTTCGGCCCGCGCCCAATTTGGAACGCCACCTTGCCGCGGGTTACGTCGTGAGGCGGGACGGCACGGTCGATTCCGAGCCGCCGGCTCGAGAGCACGGCGAGCGCGGGTACAAGGTTCCGAACGGGGCGGTGTACTCAAGTGTCTATGACCTCGCCAAGTTCATTGGTGCGATGTTGGGCGTGCGGCCGCTCCTCTCCGAGACGAGTCGCCGCGAGATGCTCCGAATCCAGACTCCGGAGAGCCCGACCCGCGGATACGGCCTGGGGTTCTCGATCGCAATCGACAGCGCCGGCAACCGGATCGCGGGACACGGTGGGTCAGTAGCGGGATACAACGCCACCATACAGTTCGATCCGGATGCCAGGATTGGCGTCGTGATTCTACGCGGGTACAACGGAGGGCAAACCAACCTGGGACGCACGGCGCGGGAGACGGTTGTGGCACTGCGAGAAGCGCGGGAAGCCCGTTAGATTGATCGTCGATCGTCAATGGAATACCGCCTTGCATGACTAGTCCTAACCACGAAACCGCCCTCATCGTCGGTGCCGGCCCCATTGGCCTAGCGTGCGCGGTTTCCGCCAAGCGCCGGGGCCTCGATCCATTGGTCATCGATGCCGGCCCCATCGTTAATTCGATCGTGGGCTATCCGATTGGCATGACCTTCTTCACCACACCAGAACGACTGGAGATCGGTGGGCACCCCATCGTCGCTTCAGGGGCAAAGACCACGCGGGAAGAAGCGTTGATGTACTACCGCGGTGTGGTGAGGACCGAGAACATCCGGGTGGAGACATTCACCAAATTGGTGGACGCCGAAGCGTCGGACGATATGGTCACCTGCACGCTCGAAACGCGCCTCGGCACCAAGACCGTGACGTGTGACCGACTGGTCTTGGCCACGGGCTATTTCGATCATCCCAACCTACTCGGCGTCGAAGGCGAAGACCTGCCGCACGTTTCGCACTACTTTCGGGAAGCCCACGAGTCCAGCGGGCTCGACGTCGTGGTGGTTGGTGGAAAAAACTCCGCAGTGGAGGCCGCGCTCCAACTGTTTCGTGCCGGTGCGCGCGTCACGTTGGTGCATCGCAGGGCGGAATTCACCGAATCGGTCAAGTATTGGCTCCGACCCGACATCAACAACCGGATCAAGTTCGGCGAGATCGACGCCTATATGGGCGCACGCGTGATGAAGATCACACCCACCCACGTTTCGGTGGAAACGGCCGCCGGAGACGCCGCAGAAATCCCCGCCGATCGAGTCTACGCCTTGATCGGATTTCACCCCGATTTCGACCTCTTCGAGCGCATCGGCATCGAATACGATGACGATACCGGTCGCCCCACCTTCAACCCGGATACGCTCGAAACCAACGTCCCGCGAGTCCATCTGGCCGGGAGCCCCACGACCGGACGCAAGATATCCCAGGTGTTCATCGAGAACGGGCGCTGGGACGGGGAAAAGATCTTCGGCGACCTCGAGGGCCAGCAGCGGGCGAGGGACCTCTATGGAGCGGTCAAGCGGGAAAAGGGGGAGTAAATCGTCAATCGTCGATCGTCACCCCCCATAAGTGTCACGGATCACTGAACCCCCAGTGATATCACCCTACCTTGCCTGTATCCACATGTAATTCAGGCGGGGAAGTATGTATAAGCGTTACAAACAGATCGCAGTCCTCGCCCTCGCCTTTGCGGTCGCCGCGTGTAGCGACACGTTGAGTGTCGGCGAAGAAGCGTTCGACGCCGATCTGACCAGCCAGGACCTGGCGGCGGTCGATTCGTTGTTCGAAACCGAAGCATTCCGGAGTCTCAAGGCGCTTGGCGGCCAGTTTAGCATAGCCGGCCCGCCAGCCATGGCGTCCGCGGAATTGCTGCGGGCAGCTGCGCATCCTTCCGAGCCCGGCAACACGGCCCGGATCGAGGCTGCCGCCCGGCAGATCCAAATGGCCATGGCAGCCAACGCTGCCGTGGAGCTGATCCCGCAGCAGTACCGCGGACTCGTCTTGGAGTTCGTACCTGGTGAGGGGTACGTCGTCGACGAGGCACTGACCGGTCCGCCCAACGGCATCCGGTTCCTGCTGTACGCGGTGAATCCCGTGACGGGCGAGATTGCCGAACCGCTGAACGAGATCGGCCATGCCGACCTGCTGGACGAGAGCACCGACCAGACCGCCGCCGTGCGTCTCGTCGTGGTCTCGGGTGAGGTGACGTTCATCAACTACCTCGTGTCGGCCAACGGCCCGCCGACGGCACCGAGCTTCTCGATTGTCGGCTTCGTCACCGATGGTGAGGTAACGGTTGATTTCAACCTCACAGTGGCCATGCAGGCCAATATCGGCGGCACGACCATCGATATCGACTACGCAATCGACGTCGCAAACCGGGATTTCCATGTCGTCCTCGATCTGTCCGTCGTGGCAAGCGAAGGCTCCAGCTCGACGTCGCTCGACATCTCGATCAGCCACGGCCGGAATACAGTCCGCGTAGCCGGCGAGCTCACGAACGAGATGGGTACCGTGCAGGTGTTCGGGAACGGGGAGCTGTTCGCCACCATCACGTTCACCGAAACGAGCTTGACCGTGGTCAACGCGAACGGCGATCCGCTGTCGGACCGAGAAGAACAGGTTCTGCGCGAGATCATGGACTTCGTGGATGAGGTGTTCGATGTCTGGGAAGACCTCTTCAATCCAGTCGAGTTTCTGTTCAGCTTCTAGACTTCCATCTCGATTGGCTAGAGGGGGCGCGGGAAACCGCGCCCCCTTTTTGTTCTAGGAGTTTTCACGACCGATTCATACGCCGTTCACTAATTTGCCCGCGGAGACCAAGGAGGCTGCCATGCCGGTGAAAACGCTAAAACGGTTCCTCGACGAACACCGCGTGCGGTACGTGACCATTCGACACTCGCCCGCCTACACTGCACAGGAAGTCGCAGCCTCGGCCCACATCCCGGGCCGGGAACTCGCCAAGACTGTCATTCTGAAGGTGGACGGCGCACTCGCCATGGCGGTGTTACCAGCCTCCGAGCATATCGAGATCGGAATGTTGAGTGGTCTGATCGGAGCCAACCATGTCGAACTCGCCACGGAGTCAGAGTTTGCGGAGCGATTCCCCGACTGCGAACCGGGAGGCATGCCGCCCTTCGGAAACCTGTACGGGATGCGGGTGTTCGTCGCCAAAGACCTGACGATGGACGACGTGATCAGCTTCAATGCCGGAACACACACGGAACTGATCCAATTGGCGTTCGAGGATTACGCCCGGCTCGTTGAGCCGGAAGTGATCGATTTCGCCGCGCAGACGGTGGGGTGAGAACGGCCGTCGATAGTCGATAGTCGATTGACTGCCTTACGGCCAGATCCCCCGTTCGAGGGTCACGTGGGCCACGCGGTCGATGGCTAGAATGAACGCCGCTCGACGCATGTTCACCGGTTTGAGCTTCATGGCCGGCTGACCCAGCTCCTTGCGTTCCGCCTCGATCTCTGACAGTCGGCTGTTGACATCAACCTGCACGTCCAACACGGCGTCGGTCGCACTACGCATCTTCTTGAGCAGTTTCGAGTTTACTTCTTCGAGGTCCCACTGCTCGTTCTCGATGTTCTGCACCCACTCGAAGTAGCTCACCGTAACACCACCGGCGTTCGCCAGAATATCCGGCAAGACCGGAATGCCCCGCTCAAAGAGAATTTGCTCGGCATCGGGAGTCGTCGGGCCGTTCGCTGCCTCGGAGATGAATCGTGCCTTCACGTTTCCGGCGTTGTCCTCGCGGATCGCGTTCTCGAGGGCCGCCGGGATGAGAATGTCGCATTCGACAGCCAGCAGGTCCTCGTTCGTGATGTTTTCGGCGTCGCCGAACCCTTGAACGGTCCCCGTCTTTTTCTTATGGGCAATCACGCCCTGAATATCCAATCCGTTCGCATCGAAAATCCCGCCTCGCGAGTCGCTCGCTGCCACGATCTTGGACCCTTGTTCGACGAACAGTTCAGCAGCGATTGACCCGGCGTTCCCGAAACCCTGAATCGCCACGGTGGCTCCATCGACCGTGTCCAATCCTTTAACGGCCCCACACTCGAGCGCTCGTTGCGTCGCAAAGAGTAACCCGCGTGCGGTCGCTTCTCGACGCCCCAAGGACCCCCCTAGCTCCACTGGCTTTCCGGTGACGACCGGCAGGCAGTTCTCACCCGCATGCATCATCTGATACGTATCGAAGATCCGCGACATCGTGCCGGCGTTGGTGTTCACGTCGGGCGCCGGGATATCGGTATGCGGACCGATGGCGTCACCTAGCGCCGTAATGAAGCGCCGAGTGATCTTCCGGACGTCACTCGGCGGCAGCTCCTTGGGATTGCACGCTACCCCACCCTTGGCCCCACCAAACGGGATGTCGACAATGGCGCACTTCCAGGTCATCCATGACGCCAGTGCGCGGACTTCGTCCGCCGTGACATCAGGGTGGTAACGGATCCCGCCCTTTCCCGGCCCCCGCGCGCGATTGTGAAGCACCCGGTAGCCCACGAATGTCTGCACCGACCCGTTGGCCATCTCGATCGGGAACTCCACCCACACTAGCCGGTCGGGCCGCTTCAGATAATCCGCGAGACCGTTCTGGATATTGGGGAGGTACACCGCGGCTTCGTCGAACTGGCGCCGGGCGATGTTGAAAGGATTGAGATCTTCGTTGGCCTCGGCCTTGACGGCTTGGAGGCGCGGCTTGGTTCGCTTCGCGTTTTTGGTCGGCATCTAGAGGTTTGGTTGAGGAATTGACGCCCCGGACGGCAATATCCTAGTCAAAGCCGCCGTTCGAGTAAATACCTGAGTGCACATTGTTGCAGTGTGGTCCGGTTGACTGGACAGGTTGGAAGATCGCGATGCAAGATGAATTCCGGATGAACTCAGCGTGCAGACCTACGGCTCTCCCCTCTCGAGCCACGGGGAATCCGGGCCAAGAAGTCGCTCCAAAAGCACCAAGCCCTGTGGCGGCCCCGCAGCAATGACCCTCACGGTCATGCCGGTCTCCTCGATATCCGTCGCCACCCGTTGGATGACCGCCGCACTCGTGTAGTCGATCCGGCCCACACGGCGAAGATCGAGCACCAGCCCCGTGGCCTCAGGATGAGCGGCAAGTTCGGCCTCGAGCCTATCCTCGAGTCGGGCCGCGGAACCGAAATACAGCACGCCCGCCACCTCCAACCACAACGTGTCACCGTCCATCCGTTGCAGCACCTGGATGCGACGCTCCCGCCACAGGTGAACGGCGATCCCAAATCCAATCCCCAGCAACACGGCAAGATCGATCCGAGGTGCCAGGACCAATGTGAGTACGAACGTCGCGGCACCGACCATGGCCTGCCCCCGGGATGTTTTCGCCAGGGTTACCAAAGACCGCAGGTTGACCAGCTGGGACACGGCAGCGATCACGATGCCGGCAAGCACGGCCCTCGGCAAAGCGCTAAGAACTCCGACGAACGGGAGAAAGACCAGGACGGCCACCCCTGTCACGACGCCGGCCCACCGCGATTGGCCGCCGGCACTCACATTGACCATGGTCCGCGAGAAGGACCCGCCAACCGGAAACCCTCCCGTGAGCCCCGCCGCGAGATTGGCCATTCCCTGACTCACGAACTCACGATCGGCAACCCACACCTCTCGCCGTTTCGTCGCCATCGTCCGGGCAATGGCCGCGGGTTCGGCGAACCCCACGAGCGAGATGACGATCCCGGGCACGATCAGATGCCGGAGCTGGTCCCATGGCAACCGCAGTGTGAAATACCCGGTCGCGCCAGAGTAGACCGTCCCAAGCACCACCGCGACCAGCACCCCAGGGAACACCGGGTGAATCTTCCGACCGCCCAACACGACCACCATCGTACCGGCAGCCAGGAAGATGGCGGTGGGGCGCCAGCCACCGGGCTGGAACACCGCATCGGCCGCGCCGCCGAGCAGCGTGCCATCGGCACCACTCACACCCAGAGCCGTCGGAACCTGGCTGGCGATAATCAAGACGGCAGCCGCCGACGTAAAGCCCATGAGCACCGGTTGTGACATGAGATAGGCCACGAACCCGACGCGCAGCACGCCCGTCAGGACCCGGGTAACACCAACAACAATGGCAAGGAGCGCGGCCAGGCCGATGTAATCAGGCGTCATGGGGGTCGCCAGCGCCGACAGAGCGCCGAAACTGAGGATGGCGGTCATCGCGACCGGACCCGTTTGCAGATACGGCGAGGAAACGAAGAACGCGGCGACGATCGGCGGCAGCATCGCCGCATACAACCCATGAACGGCTGGTAGGCCCGCGATGCCGGCGTACGCCATCGACTGCGGAATCAGCAACAACGCCACGCTGATCCCGGCGATCACGTCCGACCATCGGAATCTGTGAGGCTTGGTCAATTCAGCGATTGCCTTGCACAACCATAGTGATAATGCATTATTCGGATAATCTAAGCCATTGAATGCGTCGGCCACGGCCATCGCGCGGGAATCGAACATGATAAACGTTGCGTTGCCAGCGCGGACCGATCTTCCCGCCAAATGGGCCAAGGTCATCGACAACAGCCGGTGCATCGGTTGTCACGCCTGCTCAACGGCATGCAAGTCGGAGAACGAGGTCCCGCTCTCGGTCAATCGGACATACGTCAAGTACGTCGACATCGGCATCTTCCCGGATGTGCGGCGCGCTTACCAGGTGACGCGGTGTAACCAATGCGACGATGCGCCGTGTGTGGAGGCCTGCCCCACTGCTGCGATGTTCCAGCGGCCCGACGGTATCGTCGATTTCGACAAGTCCATCTGCATCGGTTGCAAAGCGTGCATCGCCGCATGTCCCTACGATGCGATTTTCATCAACCCGGACGACCACTCCGCCGAAAAGTGCAACTTCTGCACCCATCGCCTGGATGTTGGGTTGGAGCCGGCGTGCGTGGTCGTGTGCCCAACACAGGCAATCGTGGTGGGCGACATGAACGATGGCGAGTCAGCAGTGTCACAATACATAAATCGAGACACCGTGACCGTACGCCGTCCGGAAAAAGAGACCCATCCGAAGCTCTTCTACAAGGGGGCCCACCAGGCTACGCTCGACCCCATCGCGGCGAAACGGCCCGACGGCGGTCTGTTCATGTGGAGCGAGCAACTCACCGGGGCGCACCGGGTGGTGTCCGGACATCCGAGCCAGCAGAATTCGTCAGCTGCCGCGCTCTTGAGTTACGATGTTCCTCATTCTGCACCATGGGATTGGCGAGTATCGCTCTACACGTGGACGAAGGGCATCGCTGCGGGTGCTTACCTCGTTCCCGCCCTGCTCCTCGCGCTGGGGACCATCACGTCAACCAGCCCATTGTGGCAGTGGGTCACGCCGATTCTCGCCGGCGTGTTCCTCGGTTTGACGGGCGTGCTACTGATTTGGGACCTCGAACACCCGGAGCGCTTTTATTACATCTTCACCAAGTCGCAATGGCGCAGTTGGCTCGTGAAGGGTTCCTATATCATTGGCGGGTATTCGGCCGTACTCGCGCTGCATTTCGGCGCCGTCGTTCTCGGTCAAACCCAGTGGCTCAAATGGTTGGCAATTGCCGGCGTACCGCTCGCGATCATGACTGCCGTCTATACCGCTTACTTGTTTGCCCAAGCGAAGGCGCGAGACCTTTGGCAGAACCCGCTCCTCCCTCCCCACCTGGTGGTACAGGCAGTACTCGTTGGGTCAGGAACGATTGCAATCGTGGCGCAGGTCATCACTCCTGATGTGGTCGCGCCCCTGCTTTGGCTGCTCATGATTGCGAGCACGGCGCACTTGTTGTTCGTGCTCGGTGAGGTCACCCTCAAACACCCTACCGCTCACGCCAGCCTAGCGACCCACGAAATGACCGGGGGTCGCTACAAATCATTCTTCCGTACGGGCGTTGTCCTCGTTGCCATTGCCATGGCCGCCCCGTGGATCGGCGTTTTAGCGGCCCCTGTAGCCATGCTCGGGTTGCTGGCCCACGAGCACGCGTACGTACAAGCCGGCCAGTCCGTCCCCCTCGCCTGAGACACGAGATGAACGCTAGAGAACTGAACGACCGCGTACGAGCAGCCCGAGAAGATGTCGAGAGCCGGGGAGAGACGTTTTACCCCGGACCGAGCCGTATCCATCTTGCCTCGTTCCCGCCCAAGGAGCGGTGGGACGATTGGGTCGAACTCGATTCCCGCGCCTGGCCTGAGCGCAAGGAAAAGCGGTACTCGCTCGTGCCTACGACGTGTTTCAATTGCGAGTCGGCGTGCGGCTTGCTCGCCTACGTCGACCGGGACACGCTTCAGGTTCGGAAATTCGAAGGCAACCCGGAACACCCCGGATCGAGGGGCCGTAACTGTGCCAAAGGCCCGGCTACAGTCACCCAGATCACCGATCCCGACCGCATTCTTTTCCCGCTCAAACGAGCGGGCAAGCGAGGTGAGGGTCGCTGGGTGCAAGTGTCGTGGGACGATGCTCTCGATGATATTGCGGGGCGCATTCGCACGGCAATCCAAGAAGACCGTCACAATGAGGTGATGTACCATGTCGGGCGCCCCGGCGAAGACGGATTCACCGAACGCATTCTCGCGGCGTGGGGCATCGACGGGCACAACTCGCACACCAACGTGTGCTCGTCGAACGGCCGCGCTGGATACCAGTTCTGGATGGGATACGATCGACCGAGTCCCGACTTCGCCAACGCCGACGTGATCGTGCTGGTGTCGGCACATTTGGAAACCGGGCATTACTTCAACCCGCACGCGCAGCGCATCATCGAAGCGCGCAATAATGGTGCTAAGCTGATCGTGTTCGACACGCGACTGTCGAACACTGCCACGCATGCCGACTACTGGGTACCCTCGTACCCCGGATCAGAGGCAGCCGTCATCCTCGCAATCGCGAACTACCTCATCCAACACAAGCTGTACAACCGGGAATTCATGCGGCGATGGTTCAACTGGCGTGAGTATCTGGCCGCCGAACATCCCGCTGATCCCGCCACGTTCGAGACGTTCGAATCGAAACTCACCGAGTACTACGCGGAGTACACGTTCGAGTTCGCGGCTGCCGAGGCCGGCATCGACGCCGCGATGATCGAAGAGATTGCCAAGGTAGTGTCGACGGCCGGCACTAGGCTCGCGACCCACAACTGGCGGAGTGCGGCTGCAGGCAACGAAGGTGGCTGGCAGGTAGCCCGCACCCTGTTCTTCTTGAACGCTCTGATGGGGGCGGTCGCGACACCGGGCGGCACGTATCCTAACGCATGGAACAAGTACGTCCCAAAACCGATCTACACTCCTCCCCACCCCAACGTGTGGAACGACGTGAGTTGGCCCGCAGAATTTCCGATGGCCATGAACGAGCTGTCGTTCTTGCTCCCGCACCTCGTGAAGGAGGGGCGTGGAAAGCTCGACGTGTATTTCACGCGCGTGTACAACCCGGTGTGGACCAACCCCGACGGATTCTCGTGGATCGAGATGCTGACCAACGAAGCACACGTCGGGCTGCATATCGCGCTCACCCCCACTTGGAACGAGACCGCATACTTCGCCGACTACGTCCTGCCGATGGGGCACAGTTCCGAACGGCACGACATTCACTCCTACGAAACGCACGACGGCCAGTGGATTGGCTTCCGACAGCCCGTACTTCGGACGATCCGCGAGCGCCAAGGTGAAAAGGTGACCGACACGCGAGACGTCAATC
Source organism: Gemmatimonadota bacterium (assembly GCA_039656555.1). Taxonomy (GTDB): domain Bacteria; phylum Gemmatimonadota; class Gemmatimonadetes; order Gemmatimonadales; family GWC2-71-9; genus CAMYLY01. Next base: position 16,691 of record JBDHLU010000134.1, read on the forward strand.
CCGGCGAGGTGTGGGAGGAGAACGAATTCTGGATCGATCTCACATGGCGGATCGACCCCGATGGCAGCATGGGAATTAGAAAATTCGTCGAGTCGAAACAACGGCCGGGCGAGAAACTCACTGTCGACGAGTACTACGGATACATATTCGACCATTCCGTTCCTGGCCTACCGGAACGTGCGGCGGACGAAGGCCTTTCGCCCCTAGAATTCATGCGACGCTACGGCGCGTTCGAGATCGCACAAAAAATCGGCGCAATATGCGAGCAGGAGGTACCGCGCGACGATCTGCAAGACCTCGGCGAAAACGAGTTCGGCAGGATCTACACGCGGGCGCCCAAACCGCCGACCACTAATATCGTCCCCACGGCCGCGCCAGAACCGGATGCCGAAGGCCGGCGGCCCGTCGGCGTGAAGGTGGACGGCACGATTCTGCGTGGATGGCCGACGCCCAGCGGACGGCTCGAGTTCTACTCCTCGACGCTAGCGGCGTGGGGATGGCGCGACGCGGCGCTGCCGACCTACATGAAGAGCCACGTCCATCCGGATGCACTCGAGGCTGACGAGATGCCGTTGATCTCGACGTTCCGGTTGCCGGTGCACATCCACACGCGGAGCGCCAACGCCAAGTGGTTGGACGAGATTGCACACACGAACCCACTGTGGCTCCACCCGACGGATGCGGCGAGGGTTGGCGTTGGCACCGGCGATCTGGTGCGCGTGGAAACACATATCGGTCACTTCGTCGTAAAGGCGTGGGTCACCGAAGGGATGCGCCCAGGGGTCGTGGCATGTTCGCACCACATGGGTCGGTGGAAACTGACCGACGGCCAACGACAACTCATGTCTACCGTCACGCTCGATCACTCGGGATCCGAATGGGCCTTGTCTCGCAAGCGCGGGGTCGAGCCCTTTGCGTCCAACGACCCCGACACGAAGCGGATCTGGTGGACCGATGCCGGCGTCCACCAAAACCTCACGTTCGGAGTCCATCCCGACCCCGTCTCCGGACAGCATTGCTGGCATCAGGCCGTTCGCGTACGGAAAGCCCAACCCGGCGACGCGTACGGCGACGTAGCAGTCGACGCCGAGAAGTCCTGGCAGATGTACGAGGAATGGATGGCTAAGACGCGGCCGGCAGCAACCAACTCGCCCGACGGAACGCGGCGACCGTTTTGGCTGCTTCGCCCACTCAAGCCGCCCAAGAAGTACTTCCAATTGGCATGACACCGGAAACGTTTCGTGCCTTGGCCGTAATGTGCGAACCGCCCGGCAAGAGTACAGACACCATCGCTGATGCCCTCGGGCTACCACGCGCGCCGACACCCGAGGAATACACCGATCTATTCGTGATGCAGCTCAGCCCATATGCGTCGATCTATCTCGGTGCTGACGGGATGTTGGGCGGTGAAGCGCGCGACCGCGTAGCCGGTTTCTGGCGTGCGCTTGGTATTACACCACCAACCGAAGCGGACCACCTAGCCGCACTCCTCGGACTCTATGCGACGCTCTGCGACGACCTGGTCGCTGAACGTGAGACCGTCCGAGAGCAGCGTGACCACGCGCGACGCGCGTTGCTCTGGGAGCATCTGCTGAGTTGGGTTCTACCGTACCTGCGACGCGTACGGGAAGTTGGACCACCACCGTATCGAGCATGGGCGACCGCGCTCGAGTGTACGCTAGACACGGAAGTGGAACATTGGGACAGTGGGACAGTGGGACGGCACCTTCCATTGCACTTGCGCGAAGCCCGCGACCTGCCACAACCCGACGCCGAAACGTTGGACCATACCCTCGCAGCATTACTCTCGCCGGTTCGCGCCGGTTTCATTCTGACCAAGTATGACTTGACGGTGATGGCCCGGCAGCTCGGCATCGGACTGCGACAAGGCGAACGCAAGTTCATTCTTCGTGCGTTGGTAGATCAGGACCCAGCCGCCGTCTTTCAGTGGATCGAAGGCGAGGCACGACGCCAACGGCAACCGGGATCCGACGCCATCAGTCTATTCTGGCACGACCGCAATCGGAGCACCGAACAACTGCTACAAACGATGCGCCGCTCGGTCGAAGAGGCATCGACCAATGCGTGAGCGTGCTACGCGCCTGCTCATCGCAATCGTGTTCGTTTCATTTGCGGTTGGTGTCGCCAACGCGCAAGTCACTCTTGCTTCCGGATGGAGCGTGCGCGTGGCACCACAGGTAGACCTATGGTATCACGCGATGTCGATACTGCAGCTGCCCAATTTATCCCCACTCCCGACGTTCGATCGGGAACACATTCGAGCCATCGACGCCGCCAAGCGCGAAGCCGGCGTTTACCCGACCGAATTGGATAAAAAAGCCTCGGATGTTCGTGACGACTTCGAGAAATTCCCGTCATTCGACGCGCTGCATCTCATCCCTGCCTACTTCCCGGACGCGACGCCCGAGCTAATGATCGCGGCGCTAATCGGCGCGGTGGAGGGTGAAGACGTCGGTCGTGCAAGCCCCGACGTGGCGTTGGGTATTGCCGCGGTCGCACGGATGTTCGAGACGTCTCGCGAACGCAAGGCGTTCCGGAATTTCGTCGAACTCGTCGAGGAAGAGTGGGCGACCTTCTATCGATCGTATTGGGAGCGTACGCAAACGACCGCCGCGGCTGCGGTTGAGAACGTGCAGGCCGTCGTCGATGACGTGGTCGCATCGTCGATTGGAACGACGCTGGTCCGGTGGCGCTTGCAGGGTGGAACCGTCTTCCTGTCCGCCCCAGTGGGTACAGCAGGCAGGATCTACGTCGGCGATCCTATGCACCCTTCCGACAACGTGGTCATCGTGTCTGCGGCCGCTTCGGGGTTGTCACTGGTGCGTGAACTCTGCGTGCCGCAAATGCAAGAGGCCGTCTCCTCGTTCGATATCGGCCTCTTCGACGAGTACGTCGCGACGCAGGCGTGGAGCCGAGCCGCCGTGGTGTGTGGAGAACGTTTGATCGAGAACCATGTCCCGCAATACACCCAAGCGTACCGCGATACGTTCATGGAAACGGCGCCCGGAATGTCCGCCGCAGAGTTCGCCGAGGTATTCGCCGTCGACCCGCGCCTCAGTGACTGGATCGATGTGATCATTAGAAACTAATGGGAAAGCCGGCAGCAACAGCCGACGGCGCCCACTCAACGTATTACCGCTCTGATAAACACCCCTCCATGATCTGACGGCCACAGGCCGCCTGCCGTCTTGTCCGCTGCTTCGTCGCCCAGCACTTCGCCGGTTACCGACTCGATAGTGACGTTACGACTCAGCACGAAATCGATACGCTCCGCGAACGTCGAAGCCGCGTTATCGAGCAATGGCGCGTGGCAACATGAGAGCCCAGTGCCCATGTTGGCGCCCCAGAGATCCTCGTATCCCGTATTCATGAACTGCGAATAGGTGGGATCGGTACCGGCAATGGCGTCGGTGTTGAGGTCGCCAATGATGAGGACGGGTCCCGTCTCGGATGAGAGCATGTCGGTCAGCTCGACAGCCTGTCCCAAGCGAACACCGACCCCGTCGGATTCGAGGTGGGTGTTCACTACGCGGAAGGTTCGAGTGCCGATCATGGCGTCGATGGCGGCCCACCCTCGATTGATGTCGACGAACTGGCCGGTGGTGAGCGGAATGGTCAAATGGGTCGAATATTGCCCGGTCGCGGCATTACTCGTTGGAATCCCGTTTCGCACGAGAAGCACGTCATAGTCGGTCAGACGCGCGTCATCCCCGTTCGGCCGCGGCATTTCGAGATCCCAATTCTCGACCTTGGCGGCCACCTGGTAGCTGGCGCCTTGGGCCGCCAACGAATCGAGGAGCAGCGTCAAGTAGTCCTGCAGGGTGTCTACAGCCGGCGTTGTCCCCCCAACGGCGGCATCACCCGGAGACTGCGTCCGCAGCAACGAGATTTCCTGGAGGCCTACCATGTCCGGGCTCTTGGCAACGATCTCAGCCGCCAGCCGACCGGCACGTTCGGGGAAATTCGCCGCCAGGACGGTCTGGAAGGTAAGCTCAACCGCAGCAACTAGTTCTGCAGGAGTTGGCGCGGTCAGGATTGGAGTGAAATCTGCCCCCACATATACGTTGCGGCTCAGTGCGGTGAACTCTTCGGCGATCGGGTCATCTGTTCCGCAGGCGGCCACGACCGCCGTGAGTGCCAGGAACCGCAGTGCTCTTCTCATGATCCACTTCCCTGTTGAATGGCTACAAACACAATAGGTAGTCCCGCTCAAGTGAGCGTCAAGACAGAGTGGAGAGGTGGAGGGCATCCCCCTTCTCGAACTGCGATTCGCTCGACTTGGGAAGTTAGCTTCCAGTAGCGACTCAACGTTCGCTACGGGGGATGCCCTCCACCTCTCCACTCTTCCTCTGTCCCATCTGTCCCCCGCCCCCTATCTTCTCCCCCAGACCATGCCCGAACTCCAAGACCGCATGTCGCGCCTGTTCCTCGCCAGTGAGGCATCGCTCAACCGCCAGGTCGTTGTCAAGCTCCTGCCACCGGAGATGACGTCAGAGGTCTCGGCCGCCCGGTTCAAGAAAGAGATCGAGCTCGCCGCCCAGCTCCAGCATCCAAACATTCTTCCGGTCCTGACCGCCGGCGCTGACGGAGAACTCATCTACTACATCATGCCGTATGTCACCGGCGAGTCTCTACGACACCGCCTGACCACGGACGGACGGGCCTCGATCGAAGACACGC
>JBDHLU010000135.1:0-14883 GCA_039656555.1 Gemmatimonadota bacterium
TACCACTGCCTGCGATTCTTCAGTGACCGCAACAGGCGCGCGTGGGCACGCATTTCGTTGCGACATTCATCGCAGTCCGCCAGATGCCCCTCCACCTGTTCCCGTTCACTGGATGACAAGCTCCGGTCCAGGTATCTGGCCGAGTGATGGTCGGTGATATGTCCTGTACCCAGTTCCGACTCCGGCATTAGCTGCTACGCCTCGACAGTTGTGAATTCATGTGTTTCCCGCCTCACTCGATGTTCAACGGACATCGCCAGCCTTCCTGCGCAGTCGACAACCAACGTGAGACCGTGCGTCATACGTTCGGATCGCCGATGCCTCGGCTTTGGAGCGTACGCCGAAGTTCTGCCAACACCTTTTTCAGCTGCCGATATACATGGAACTGGGACGGAAAACCCATGACCTCCACGATTTCACGTACCGGCGCGTCATCCTCGAACCGCAGGGTTATCAATAGGCGGTCACGGTTCGGCAGCCGCCGCACCGCGTCCTCCAGTGTCTCGAGCAGCTCGGCTTGCTGGACTCGAGATGCCGCATCGGGCTGCGTTGAATCATCGAGATCATCCGGATCCACATCGACAGCCACAAGGTCCGCCAGTCGCCGACGGGCGGTGAGATCGGCTTTCTGAGCGGAGTCCGGATTATCGGTGCTGCGCGGCCGGCCATAGCGCTCGCGCTGGTAGTCCATGCAGATGCGCCGCGCGACGACTACCAGCCAAGTGGTGAATTTTGTCTGAGGTTGAGCTGCGTACGTTCGGAGCCGTCTGAAGTCATTACTCCGCAACTGCTCCAGTATACGAGCATACCGATCCATGGTGGCATCGTACCCACCGCCGAGCGAACGACTCACATGCATCAACAAACGGCTGTGCTTCTGAACGAATGCGTCCCACATCTCCGGAGGGGCAGTCTCGTCCGTGACTTCGAGGAGACGGGATAGTTCGCTCGGTGATTCAGCAGCCATCGTCACATGTGTGCTTGCCAGTCCCGGGAGGCAGGTGTGATCGGGACACCAACGCGTTGGAGAAAAGGTAGGGCCCGGTCAGATGGCCCGCAATCAGAGTCGCAAGACCTCTTCATCTGTCCGTTGTATGTGTTTGTGAGACAGCCTCCCGGAAGTACGTGTGCTCGAAACTCTGATAGACATGCCACGGGGAGGTCAGGATGCGTTCAACAAGCACATGCACGGCGTTATCCGCCGTGCTGCACAGCGGCTGGCGACTAACCGCCGGAGTTCTTGCGACCGTATTCGTGGTCGCTTCCTGCGGTGAGGAACTGCCGTCTGATCCGGCGGACACTCAGGCCGTCGGCATTAGCATCAGTGGGCCAACCGACACCTTGACCGCCGTAGGGCTCACGCTCCAACTGAACGCTATCGCCGTAGATGACCAAGGCAATGCACTCCCAGGCCATGCTTTCACCTGGGTCTCGAACAATCCGGACGTTGCGTCGGTCACTAGCGGGGGGCTCGTTACCTCTGTCGGCAACGGCAAAACGAAAATCACCGTTGCGACGAATGGTGTCGAAGCGTCGGCGATTATCACGGTTGCACTTGCGCCCGACATCAAGTGGCATCTTACGACTGGAACCAGCCACAGGTGTGGAGCGGCGATCGGGGCAGACGGGACACTCTACTTGTGTGGGGCTGATGGCAACCTCTATGCGATCCACTCGGAAGGAAGCGTGACGTGGACGTACGACACCGGGAGTCCCTTCCACTCCTCGCCAGCACTCAGCGCGGACGGCACCATCTACGTCGGCACGGAGGGGGGAGAACTGCACGCCGTGAACCCGGATGGAACCAGGAAATGGGTGTTCACTGCGGTAGACATCCTCACATCGCCGGCGGTCGGTACAAACGGCACGATCTATTTTGGGACGGAGGGCCTCGGCGCATCCGGGTACTTCTACGCTGTCAATTCCGATGGGAGCCAGCAATGGGTCTTCAGCGGTGCGGGGGTGGGCCCGATCTACACACCGCCTGCCGTGGCCGCCGACGGTACGATCTACTTTCGGGCCGGTGGTGGAGATGACATTCCGAGGTTCCATGCATTGAATCCGGACGGGACGGAAAAGTGGGAAGGGGGAGGATCTGCACTGATAGCGATCGGAGCGGATGGGACACTCTACTCTGGACACGACGATGGAGATTTCGTGGTCCCGTGGGGCGAGTGGGACACCTACGTCGCCGTCAGCAACCCTGACGACGGGACATACACGTGGAGGTCTGAGGCATTCCCGTCGGGCAGCGTGAATTCGACACCGGCCATTGCCGGTGACGGAACCATCTATCTCGCCTCCTGCGGCCAGTGGTTGAACGCCTACAACCCCGACGGTACCAAAAAGTGGAGGAGTGACATCTCCGATGACGGGGAACACGAGTGGCCACCCAACCGGGAATGTGAGACCTCCCACATCACCCTATCTGCGGATGGCTCGATCTTCCTGGCTGGAGCGTCGACCGTGAATATCCCATCGCTTCCCGGAACTGGACTCTGGAGAAACCGATTCTTTGCCTTCAACGCAGACGGGAGCATGAAGTGGACGTTGCCGATTAGTAAGCCGTCATCGGCGGCAATCGGGTCGGATGGCACCGTGTATGTGGGCTCGGACGATGGCGTGTATGCCATCGTCGGTGGTGGTGGACCGCTGGCAGACTCACCGTGGCCGATATTCAGACGAGATCAGAGGAATTCAGGGTACGCCGGATCGCAGTGATCGAGGGGGAACATTGTCGGCGCCGCCCTCGCATCGAATCGGTACAGCGAACAAGGAAATGATGACGCGCTGACGGTCACGACGCGGCATCATTTCGCGTGTGGTACTCTTGCCAATCTGATCGCGCCGAGGCCAGCTTATGGGCATGGTTGCACCGGTCTACTATTCAGCGGAGATGGTTCGGGCCCTTCCAGACGACGGGAAACGCTACGAGACGGTCCACGGCGAACTCCTGGTAACGCCGGCTCCCACTGCATGGCACCAGGAGATCATCGATCGACTGCGCGACCAATTGAAGCCATTCATCAAGGAGCACTCGGTCGGGCACCTCTTCTCAGCGCCCGCCGACATCTCTTGGGGCCCTGACGTCTTGGTCCAACCCGATCTTTTCGTCGTTCCGCTCGATCAAGCGCGGACATTTGATTGGTCGCAGATGCAGGATCTGCTCCTGTCCATCGAAGTATTGAGCCCGTCCACGAGCCGGTATGATCGGTTCACCAAGCGGCGGCTTTATCAGGAGGTGGGTATTCCACTTTACTGGATCGTGGATCCCCAAGCTCGCGCCGTGGAGGTGTGGACGCCGAGCGCGACGTTTCCAGAGGTTGCTGGCGAGAACGTTGTGTGGGAACCAGAAGGTGTGGGTTCCCAGTGTACGATCGACGTAGGACGGCTGTTCATGCCGCTTTGACGCTGCCACGCTAAGGCAACGCTGCCAAAACAGCATTTCGACCCGCCAAAACGAACCTCGACACGCCAAAACGAACCTCGTCAAGCCAAAACGGAATTCCGGGACGACCTGCACGAAGCCTCGGCCGCCATCCTGGATCGACGACCCGAAGATGGTAACGAGATGGTAATGGCGGGAGTGGGGGGAGCTGAGGTCTCAGTTATACCGAGAGCCACCGGTCAGATTCGAACTGACGACCACTCGATTACGAATCGAGAGCTCTACCCCTGAGCTACGGTGGCAAGAGCCGCAGATTGAGCAGATGAGCGCTGATAACACCAGCGTGCATCTGCTCAATCCGCGTTATCTAGGGCATGCCCTGGCCCGGATTCGAACCGGGACGGCTCGCGCCACTGCCCCCTCAAGACAGCGTGTCTACCAGATTTCACCACCAGGGCCTATCGCCGCCTATGCGGCGGGTGGGAAGCTAATATAGTGGGACAGATGGGACAGGGGGGACAGTCAATCGGGGATAGTGAACCGTAACTCGGCGTGGGCAGATCTGATTGCCGCCTCGACCTCATCTGCCGTCTCGGCGCGGGCAAAGATGAAACCGAGGTAGCGAGACTCATACGGAAGCTGACGGAGGGTGGCACCCACCGGAATCGTAATCATCACGTCCGTCACTTTTGGAACCGCAAGGGCCGCTTCGACTCCCTCGACAGTCTTCAACACCCCAGGATGTGGAACGGGAATCATCATCACCCCGCTTGCCTCAGGGGCAAGACACAAAGCCTGGGACGTCGTCCCTGTCGCAAGCCCTAGGTTCAACTCCTCCAGCGACACCGAGCCATCCTCCGCAAACCGGAGTACGCGACCACATTTTCCGCCAATCGGCCTTGCGGCGAGTTCGATCAGCCAGACACCGTCGCCGCTGACTCGCACCTCGGCGTGAACCGGGCCGTGCGTCAAACCCAATGCCCGCACCGCGTCCTGAACCGTTTCCTCGATTACCCGCTTCCCCGCTTCCCCGCCTCTCGGTGGCCTGAGGTAGATGGTCTCTTCGAAATACGGTCCCTCGAGCGGGTCGGGTTTCTCGAAAACATCATAAAGACTGAACCTGCCGTCGATCACGGTGCCCTCGACAGCGAATTCTCGACCCGGCACATACTGCTCGACGAGTATCCGACCGCCATCGTCGCCCTTCGCGCGCTCGCCACGCTCACCCACCTCTGCCAGTATCTCGCGAATGGTGGTGACTGCGGCACCAAACTCCTCGTCGTTATCGGCCCGAATGACGCCGCGAGAAGCGGAGAGTGTGAGCGGTTTGAGAACGACAGGATAGGACGGAGGGCGAAGGGCAGAGGGCGGAGAGACATCCGACACATCCGTGACTACGAACGCTGGAACCCGCACTCCGGCGGCGAGAAGCCTCTCCCTCTGGCACAGCTTGTTTCCCGCCGCCTCCACGGCGGCAACCGGGGAGTACGGTATCGACAACCGTTCGGCCACGTGGGCCGCAACCACCGCCGTCCGGTCGTCGACCCCGAACACCGCGCCCACCGGATGCCGCTTGGCAAACTCCTCTACAACGTCGGCCGCCGCATGGGGATCGCAGAGATCCAGCGTAAGGAGTCCTTCGTAGTCGGGTTTCGAGAAGGTCGAATCGACTTCTGACGCAACTGTGAGTTCGACACCGAGTTTCCGGGCCGCCGCCATGTATGCGTCGGCTTGGTAGGTATGGCTGGGGAGGATTAGAAGGAGACGCATGAGTCAGTAGACAGATGGGACAGGGGGGACAATGCATAGTCGGGCCGCTGGTACGCCTGTCTCGCAGAACGCGTCGAGTCGCCCTTGATCGGACGAGGACAACGTACGACGGAAAACAGACGACAGGACAGGAGAGGAACGGTGCATCCCCGTAGCGGACGTTGAGTCGCACCCTGCGCCCTCGTCTCAGTACGGCGAATCGCAGTACGCGAAGGGGATGCACCGTTTCGATCCTCGTCGCAGCCATCGGGCACCAACCCCGCTATTTTTTCTCCGACTGAAAATACGGATCCGTCCCAGCGGCGTGATCGGTGATGTCCTTGACGCCCTTGATCCCGGGAAGTTGTCGCTTGAGCGTCTCCTCGATGCCTTGGCGCAACGTGACGTTGGCCATCCCACACCCCTGGCACCCTCCCATCATGCGCACAACCACTGTCATGTCCTGCACATCGATCAACTCGATCTGACCACCGTGCTGTGCCACGGCTGGGTTGATTTGCGTGTTGAAGACCTCTTCGATGATGTCGAACGCTTCGTCGTCGTCCCCCACCGACCTCGACTGGGCTGCGACGGCTACCTGAGCCGAGGCCGCATCGATCGCATACCGCACCTGAGGATCGATCGCGGTCCACGGCAGCGTCCCGTCTTGAATCGCCGTGATCACGTTGCCGGAGACCACGACCTCACAGATCGCCGACACTTCCAATACCGCGGCAACGATTGGGACGTCCGCCGCTTCTTCGGGAGAGAGAAATTTCCGGGTGCCGCCTTCGACGACGGGCCGGTCGAGAATGAACTTGCACCGGAGGTCGTCGATGGGCTCGGTCGAGATAGTGGGAGGTGGTGACATGGGGGGGAAAGTTAAGAGATCGAGCCACAGGATGGAAAGGGTTGGGAGGATGTAGGGTGCAGGGAATACGCTCCCCTACACCCTGCACCCTACATCCTACATCCTGACTCCTACGGACTCACCCCCGCCGCCGTATTCGACGTTCTGATCAAGATCGGGTCGAGGCCGTTGTCAGTGAGCAGCTCATTGAGCCGCCGTAGATCGGTTTCAATGATGACCTGCAGGCGATCCAACTCGACCTGCAGCAAGCCGCTCAAGTACTGGTAGACCTCTTGCGCCTGTTCCGTCGGCTCCCCTTCGCCACCTTCGACATGGCCCAGTAACGCTGCGATCTTGTTGTTCAGCTTGATCGGGAAGTTGAGCGGGTCCTGATTGGACTCGTTCCGGACCTGATAGATCTCCTGCTCTACCTCGCCCATTTTCATCTTCACGACGCCGCCCTGCTCTTCGATCCCATCGTCATCGGTCTTTTCGAGTCGATCGTCGACCTCGGTTTTGACCTCCCTAATCTGAATAACGGCTTCGTTCGCTTCGGTGACCCGATCGCGGACCGCCATAGCCATGTCGAATCGTTCCTGCAACTGGGCGACCGTAACGCCTTCCCAGCGCGGGTCCATCGTGATCTCGAAATCGTGTGTTTGTACGATGTCGCCCGCGGTCAACCGGACCTGATAGCGACCCGGCACGGCACGTGGGCCCATCGGACGGGCCCCCCAGAAGATCCGGCCGTCGAAATCCGTCCACGCAGGGTACCGCATGTTCCAGGTGAACGAATGCGAGCCGGCATCGACCGATGGCTTCTGGTTCCCGCCACCGAAACCGCCAAAGCCCCCGCCGAACCCGCCACCTCCACCACGCGGTGCTTCGTCGCTCGAGGTCCCCACGTGTTCACTGATGACTTCGCCGCGGCTGTCGAGGAACTCGAGCTTGAGAGTGTCGACACCCTCCGCGAGGTAGTAGGAAACTCGGGCGCCGTTGTCCAAGCCGAGCACGGGACCGGTCATTTCGAACAGGTGCACGTCCGCGTCCGCGATCTGCTGGTTCAACTCCCGGAGCGGCCCAATGTTGTCCATCACCCAGAACGAACGCCCATGCGTACTGATGACGAGGTCGTCGTCCTTGACACGGATGTCGGACACTTGCGTGACCGGAAGGTTTTGGGAGAGCAGCGACCAGTTGGCACCGTCGTCCCACGATACGTACACCGTGCGCTCCGAAGCGGCATAGAGGAGACCGGGACGAGTCGGATCTTCCCGGACGGCCCTGATGAAGTCATCACCAGGGATCCCGTTCACGATCTTGGTCCATGTCTGCCCGAAGTCGTTCGTCCGCCAGATATAGGGACTCCGGTCGTTGTCTACCAAGTACCGGATGCCCGCGACGTACGCCTTCCCGGGCGTGGTGGGTGACGCCTCGATCGTGTTGATCCGCACGAAATCGGGCGCATCGCGGGGCGTGACGTTTTGCCACGCGGCCCCATGGTCTTGCGTAACGTGAACGAGGCCGTCGTCCGATCCAACCCAAATGACGTTGACGTCGTGGAACGACGGTGCGACGGCAAAGATCGTCGCGTAGGTTTCGACACCCGTCTGGTCTTTGGTGATCGGTCCGCCCGAGGGGCCGACTGTTTCCGGTGCTGCACGCGTGAGGTCGTCACTCAGCTGTTGCCACGACTGGCCTTCGTTGGTGGTCATCCAAAGTTTTTGCGTGCCCGTGTACAGACGCTCTGGATCGACCGGGGAAAACACGATGGGAAACGTCCACTGCACGCGTTCGACTAGGTCTTCGGATGACTGCCCCATCGGATTCTCGGGCCACACGTTGACCGAACGGCCCTGCCCATTACGGTGGTTGTACATGGAAAGACTCCCGCCATAACAGCCGGCGTAGTACTTCGCCGGATCCTTCGGATCGTTGGCAACGTATCCGCTCTCACACCCACCAACCGCAAAGAAGTAGTTGCCGCCCCGGGACACGTGATTCCACCCGCGGCTCGGCACACACGCCGTCGAGTTATCCTGCTGTCCACCGCAGATGAAGTACGGATCGTGATTAGTGGTCTCTACTCGGTAGAACTGCGCCGTCGGAAAATCCTGTTCGGTCCAACTTTGGCCGCCGTTGAACGACACGTTCCCGCCACCATCGTTCGTGTTGATCATACGATCGGGATCGCTCGGCGCGATCCACAGGTCATGGTTGTCGCCATGGGGAACCCGGATGCTTTGATAGGTTTCACCACCGTCGGTCGAACGGTAGAACCCGGTGTTCAACACGTACATGACGTCGGGGTCCTGTGGATCGGCGTAGATGCGGGTGTAATAGAATGCCCGCTGCCGGAGCCGGCGTTCCTCGTTGATTCGCTTCCACGTCGCGCCGGCATCGTCCGAGCGGAACACTCCACCTTCATCGTTCTCTACTATGGCCCAAACCCGGTGCGGCGCGGCCGGCGAGAGCGCGATACCGATCTTGCCCATCAATCCCGTCTGCGGAAGCCCAGGATTTCGCGTAATCTCGGTCCACGTCTCGCCAAAGTCGACGCTCTTGAAGATGCCGCTGCCGGGGCCACCCGATGACATGCCCCATGACTTGCGCCACGCTTCCCACAGAGCGGCGTACATGACCGCCGGGTTGTTGGGGTCGAGTGTGATATCAACGGCACCTGTGTTCTCGTCGCGGTACAACACCTTCCGCCACGTTTCGCCGCCGTTGTTCGATTTGAAAACGCCGCGGTCGGGATTCGAGCTGGAATGCATCCCGAACGCAGCGACCCAGATCATGTTGCAGTCGGTTGGGTGAATCCGAATGCGCGAGATGTTCTGCGCCTCCTTCAACCCCATGTGGCGCCAGGTCTCGCCGGCATCCGTGGATTTGTAGATGCCGTCACCCTGCATGATGTTGCCGCGGATCTGCGTTTCTCCGGTCCCGATGTAGACGATATCCGGATTCGTTTCGCAGACCTGCACCGCGCCAACGGACGAACTGGTAATCTGCCCGTCGGTGACCGGCCGCCAGTTCAACCCTCCGTCGGTGGACTTCCACAGTCCACCACCCGTGGCTCCGAAGTAGTACTCCATGGGCCGCGCGTCGCTGCCCGCGCCCGCGGTCGAACGGCCGCCGCGAGCCGGCCCAACGTTGCGCCACTCCAGGGACTCGTAGAGTGCTGGGTCAAATTGTTGCGCCGAGGCTGACGAAACGCCCGCGAAGGCAAGCAAACCGAGAACAGTGACGATGGTACGCCGACACATGAGAAGAGCTCCTGAGAAAACGAAGATTGCGTGAATTCGATGTATCTGAGGGATGTTATCTCCAGTACGCGGGGGTCGCTAGATGTGCTGGGACAGACGGGAAGGCGGGAAGGCGGGAATACGGGAAGGGTGACCGAACGGTTGGAGGTGGGCGTGGCCGCGGAACGAACGTCAGTTCGTCGACATTGGGCCTGAGAAATGGCCGGACGAAGTGCAGTTCGTGGAGGGGCCACGCCCACCTCCAACCGTTCGACTGCCACTAGCGTCCGCTTGCATCCTCACGGAATCGGAGTTGCTTATCCCCGAACAGCCAACCACTCCCTGCAGGAGTTCACTATGACCGGCTTCCACCGGACCATTCTTCGCGCGTCATCGTTCACTGCCGGCCTGGCGCTGGTGCTCACTACGACCGCTCTCGGTCAGCTCGATTCCACGGTCTTCACCACGCTGACACCCCGGGCGATTGGCCCGACCGGCATGAGCGGACGCGTGGGAGCCATCGATGCCGTGGAGAGGGACCCGAACATCATTTACGTGGGCGCCGCCACTGGCGGAGTTTGGAAATCGGTCGATGGCGGGCTTACCTGGAAACCGCTCACGGACGATCTACCCGCCGCGTCGACCGGTGCGATTGCCATTCATCAGCCCAACCCCGATCTCGTGTGGGTCGGTACGGGCGAACGGAACCGGCGCAATTCCGCGGGCGTCGGGACGGGGGTCTACAAGTCATTGGATGCCGGGAAGACGTGGACCCCCATGGGTCTGGATAAGACCGGAGCAATCGACGCTATCCTGATCGATCCGCGCGACCCCGATGTGGTCTATGTGGGTGCATTGGGAAACACGTGGACCGACAGTGAAGACCGCGGCATCTACAAGACCACCGATGGTGGAAGCAGCTGGGAAAGGATCCTCTACATAAACGAGCGAACTGGTGTCGGTGACCTCGTAATGGACCCCTCGAATCCTGATCACCTCATCGCCGGAATGTGGGAGCACCGCCGGTGGCCATGGTACTTCAAATCGGGTGGCCCGGGTAGCGGGTTGTACACATCGTACGACGGCGGTGATACGTGGAAACAATTGGGAATGACGGATGGGCTACCCGACGGCGAAATCGGGCGCATCGGATTTGCCTTCGCTCGCAGCAACCCGAACATCGTATACGCCTTGACCGAGGCATCGCAGAGCGTGCTGCTCCGTTCCGAAGACGGTGGTGATACGTGGACGACCGTCAATGAGACGCGTGGCATCAATGGCCGCCCTTTCTACTACGGCCAGGTCGAAGTCGACCCGACCAACGAGAACCGGGTGTGGATCGTAGAGAGCCCCCTGCGGATCAGTACGGACGGCGGACGGTCGTTCGAGAACGTGTTCGACCGCTACGTGGACGTACACGTCGATCACCACGCATTCTGGGTTTCCCCCGATGCGCGACGCATCGTCGACGGCAATGACGGCGGCGTGTACATCTCCCATGACGGCGGGCACACGTATCGTCACGTGCGCAACCTCCCGCTCTCGCAGTTGTATCACGTCGCCGTAGACACGGCGACTCCTTACCGCGTCTATGGTGGCTTGCAGGACAACGGGTCTTTCATCGCACCGGGCGTCGTCTGGCACAATGGCGGCATTCGCTACTACGACTGGGAAGAGGTCGCGTTTGGCGACGGTATGGCCACGTTCCCCGACCCGAATGGTTCGCGGTTCGGCTTCACCTCCACGCAAAACGGCAACATCACCCGCTTTGACCGGCAAACCGGCGAACGCCGCTCCATTCGGCCGGCATCACCGGACGGCGTCACGTTGCGATACAACTGGAACGCCGCCATGGCATTGGACCCGTTCGACGACGCTTTGTACTTGGGAAGCCAATTCGTCCAAAGGACCACGGACAACGGGAACACGTGGACCACGATCAGCCCCGACCTCACGACGAACGATGTTGCGAAACAGATGGGCGACACATCAGGCGGTCTGACCTATGACGCCTCGGGAGCAGAAACGCACACGGCAATCATTGCGATCGCGCCGAGTGCCGTGCAGCAGGGCGTCATTTGGGTAGGAACGGACGACGGCAACGTGCAGGTGACGCGCGACGGCGGCACAACGTGGACGGACGTCACGGGTAACATCCGCGGCGTGCCCGCGGCAACGTGGGTCCCGGAAATACGGGCATCACGGTATGACGCCGGTACAGCTTTCGTGGTTTTCGACAATCACCGTAACGGTGACGATGCGCCGTACTTGGTCAAGACCACGGACTTTGGCCGCAGTTGGACGAGCCTGGTCACGGCGGACCTCGATTACTTCCTGCATGCAATCGAGCAAGATCCGGTAAACCGCGACCTGCTTTACGTGGGAAGTGAGTTTGGACTCTACATATCACTGAACGGTGGGCAATCCTGGGAGCGCTGGCAGGGATTCCCGCGCGTGCCCGTTCGAGGGCTCGTAGTTCATCCCCGCGAGCATGATCTGATCGTAGGTACCCATGGACGAGGGGCATTTGTCGTCGATGACATTAGGCCCCTCCGGACACTCGCTGACAATGCCGCGATTACCGATATGGACCTCTATTTGTTCGAGATCCCGCCGACCATCCAATACTTGGAATCGCAGGTAAACAGCCCCCGTTTTGTCGGGTTCACGATGTTCGAAGGCGAGAACCGCGCGTATGGCACGCTCCTCACCTACCACGTTGGAAGTGATAGTGACTCCGCCAAAGCGAAGATCGAGGTGTTGGACGAGAGCGGTGCGGTCGTCCGTACGTTCGACGACCCGGCAAAGCAGGGCATGAACCGCACTGCGTGGGACCTTCGGCTCGATGGCCCGCGGCGGCCAGCCGGCCAAGGTGGCGGGGGTGGGGGTGGCGGCGGATTCGGCGGCGGTGGTGGGCCCCACGCCCTACCAGGGACCTACACCATTCGGGTAACCGTGGGGGGTGATACCGTGAGCGGTTGGGCGACCGTGCACGCCGACCCACGTTTCACCTACACCGAACAGGACCGTCACCGAAAGCTCGACGCCCTGCAGCGCGTCATGCGGAGTCAGGAAATCAGCTTCGAGACCCAAGACCGGTTACGCAATGCCACCTCTGGCATAGACGCCGTGCTCGAACGGCTGGAAGGTGACGAGAACCAAACCGAGCTACACGAGGATGGTGAAGCACTAAAGAAAACTCTACAGCAGGCGTTGGAAGAATTCACCGGTGAACCGGCACGCCAAGGATTCTGGCGCCAGAGCAACACCGTCAATTCCGCGTTGGGAGCAGCCTATGGACAGATGTCTTCGTCGTGGGACAGCCCAAGCCCGACCGAGGAAACGTTGATCGATCGAGGTGAGGCGCGACTCCGCTCGGGTCTGGATGTGGCAAACGAGGCCCTCCGACAAGCTGAAGCGTACCGGGAGCGCGTGGTGAGTGCCGGGATCGAGTTGGTAGACCCGATCGAGACGATCGATATGAGTTGGAGGCCGGGGGCTACCTCGCCAACCGAATCCCACTAAACTGCCACCGATCCGGAGCGTAAAAGAAGTTCCGATAGCTGGCGCGGATGTGCGACTGCGGCGTCGCACACGATCCGCCCCGCAGCACATTTTGTCCCGACATGAACTTGGCATTGTACTCGCCGAGTGCACCGCTGGGTTGCTCGTATCCGGGGTAGGAGGTGTATGCGCTCGACGTCCATTCCCACACGTCGCCGAAGATCTGTGACGGTGAGCCGTCGATCGTCGAAGGCGACGGGTGGAATGCACCGCTCTCAACAAAGTTGCCCTCGATTGGTTGCTGTGCGGCGACCACTTCCCACTCGGCCTCGGTGGGTAGTCGAGCGCCAGCCCAACTCGCGTAGGCATCCGCTTCATACAGGCTCACATGACAGACCGGCTCGTCGTCATCCACTGGGCGAAAGCCTGACAGCGTGAAGTAGTACCACTCGCCGTCACGCTCCTCCCAATACAACGGCGCGTTCCAACCACGCTCTTGCACGGTCGCCCAACCACTCGAGAGCCAGAACTCCGGACGCTCGTACGCACCATCGGCCAAAAACGCCTTGAACTCGCCGTTCGTGATCAGTCGGTTGGCCAGCTCGCAGTCGTAAACATACGATTTGTGGCGCGGCGTCTCGTTATCGTAGACAACCCCGTCACCATAGTCGCTACCAATCTCGTAAACCCCCTCGGCCACCCCAATCCACGACTGGCCCCCCACTCCGCTTCCCGTCTTCCCATTTTCCCGCCTTCCCGCCTGTCGGTACTCTGGATGTAAGGGATTCCTCGACAACAGGTGTTTGAGGTCGGTCACGATGAGTTCTTGGTGTTGTTGCTCGTGATGGAGCCCGATGTCGATGATGACTTCCGGAAGTTCGATTCCCGCCGAGCTACCGCGCTCGAAGAGCACCTCCATGCTCTCGTCGACATGGCGCCGGTACTCATGCACATCTGCGACCGTAGGCCTGGTGATGAGCCCTCGATCGGGCCGTGAAAACTGCTTCCCCAGTGTGTTGTAATAGGAGTTGAAGAGAAAAGCGTAGCGGTCGTCGATAGGCTGGTAACCTGGCAGGTGAGGCTTCAGCACAAGAGTCTCGAAAAACCAACTCACGTGGGCCAGGTGCCATTTGGTGGGACTCGTGTCGGCCATCGACTGGACGACATAGTCTTCGACCTCGAGTGGTTCACACAACTTTTCCGAAGTGGCCCGGACGTCGTGGTAACGCATGGCCAAATCGGCGATCGGCTTTAGGTCCGTCGCCATCCGACTATCCCTTTCTTAGCAACAACTCCGCGAACCACTCCTGCTCGTCGGTACACGTAAGGATGGCTGTCAAGTCGAACGCACACAGGAAGCGTTCCAAATCCTCGAGGACGAACTTGCGACTGATTTCGACCATGATCTCGGTGCCAGCAGCGATTTCGATCGTGGTATCGAGCGGGTCGATACGTATCGACTGAGTTGCCGTGAAGTGAGCAAACGTTTCGATCCGTTGCCACCGCTCGTCATAGTGGGAGACATGTTCGACTTCGCCGAGGTCGATTTCACTTCCCAACTCGCGGTTCATGCGCGCGAACAGATTCTTGGAAAACCGCGCCGTGGCCCCGGCGGCGTCGTTGTACGCCGCCTCCAGGATGGCCTTGTCCTTGACCAGATCCACGCCAAGGAGGAAATAGTCACCCTTCTCGAGACTCGCCGAGATGCGGCGCCAGAAGCTGAGCGATTCGGTTTGGTTGAAATTGCCGAGCGTTGAGCCTAAGAACATGACCATGGCCGGCGAGTGCTGCTTCAAAAGGGGGAAGGCTTCGTCGTACGTGCCAACGATGCCGCTCACCTCCACGCTGGCGTGCTGCTGCGCAATACGCCGCGTCGCTTGTTCTATGGCAGCGTCACTCACGTCGATCGGCACATACGTCACGACCTGATCGTCCGAATACGCCCGAAGCAAGTGATCTGTCTTGAGGGAACTCCCCGATCCCAATTCAATCAATGACACTGGACCGGTGTGCTCAAATATGTCTTTGGCGGAGCGCTCGAGGATCGCAGCCTCCGTGCGCGTTGGATAGTACTCGGGTTGCTTCGTGATGGCCTCGAACAACTCGCTCCCATGGGCATCGTACAGATACCGACAAGGGAGCCATCG
>JBDHLU010000136.1:0-9676 GCA_039656555.1 Gemmatimonadota bacterium
GTGGGGTGTGTTACGACGCCGGCAAGGTCGGCCGGACCGCGTCGAAGATGATGGTGGCGATGAGGTGCCCAGTCCTCCGGTCGATCGGTGGATTGCCGCAGGGGAAGGCCGCGCCGCCACCGCGTATGTTACTCACCGGCTCCGTGAGGCGCTCGCCACATTGGTGCCGGCAGCGACCCGCCAACTCGATACCGATGCCATAATGGACGTGCTCGCGCGGGAACGTCCTGATCTTCCGGTTGGGGAGATCGAGAGCGTGCTCCGGGGGTTGGACCGCGCTCGGTTTGCTCCGGCTGCGATCGATGAGTTCGTCGACGTCATCGATCGGGCAGAGCGCGTGTACCGTGAATTGTACGAAGCGCCCGTGGCGCCCCCGGCATGATCTTCGCTCGTCCACTGATTCTCTCGTTGTTGGTGCTGATCCCTCTGTGGTGGTGGCGGCGCCGGAACCGGCAGATGCCGTCCGCGGTCTACTCCGATTCTCGTCAGCTTCGAAAGGGAGTGTCACCGCGGCGGTGGATGGTGGAACTCCCCGTAGGACTGCGCAGCGTGGCGCTCGGGGCGTGGATCATCGCGGCGGCCGGGCCGGAGTTAGGGTCGGCTTTGATCGAGACCGAAAGTGAGGGAATTGCTATAGCCCTCGCGGTCGACGTCTCGAGCAGTATGCTCGCGGAAGACTTCGCCCCATCCAACCGGCTCGATGTGGCGATCGAGCAGTCCGTGGCGTTCATCGCGGGTCGCAAGTTCGATCGCATCGGCTTGGTCGCGTTTGCCGGTGAAGCGTTGACCCGCGTACCGCTCACGGTGGATTACGAGGCGCTCATGATGGCGGTACGGTCTCTTAGGGTTGGCGAATTGGAGGATGGGACGGCCATCGGCACCGCGATCGCGACTGCGGCAAATCGCCTCCGGCGTGCACCGGGCTCCAGCAGGGTGCTGGTTCTGCTCACCGACGGTGAAAACACTCGCGGCATGCTCGATCCGCGGACGGCGGCTGAGGCGGCCGCGCAATTCCGCATTCGGGTGTACACCATAGGTGTAGGCACGGAAGGGGAAGCGCCGATGCCCATTGGCCGCGGAACGCAAGGACAGCTCCGATATCAGACGCTCCCGGTACGTTTGGATGAGGAGTTGCTACGGGACGTAGCTCGGATTACTGGCGGGCGATATTTCCGAGCGACCGATCCGGAGGCCCTCAATCGTATCTTCCAGCAGATCGACGAATTGGAGAAGACGCCGGTTACGGTGACTCGGTATACGCAATTCGACGAAGCCTATCGCGGCCCCCTCTTGCTGGGTCTCGCGGCGCTCGTCTTGGAACTGCTGCTGGCGGCGACGGTCGTTGTGCGGGTGCCCTGATGCGGTTCGATGCACCGTTTGTGTTGCTCACCGCTCCGGTCGTGGCGCTCATCGTGGGTGCGATTGCGTTTTGGGCCCGCCGTTCCCGCATCGCCCACGCCCGCCGCTGGTCGGATGATCTCGGTGCGCGTGCCAAGCAGTCAGGGCGGTCCTCACCGTTTGTTCTGGGATTGGTGGCGGGTGTCGCCATGATAGCGCTCGCCGGACCCCGTTGGGGCACGCGCATTGTGGAAACGGATACCAAGGGTCTCAACATGGTCATCGCGGTCGATATCTCACGGTCGATGCTTGCCGAAGACGTGCCGCCGTCGCGTCTGGAAAGGGCGCAACGCCAAACCCGGCGTCTTATTCAGGACCTTCGAGGTGACCGCATAGGATTGATCGGATTCGCGCAACAGAGTTTCGTGCTGTCTCCCCTTACGGTGGATGACAACGCTCTCTTGCTGCTCGTCGACGCGCTTCATCCCAGTCTGGTATCTGCAGGGGGGACGAACTTGAAGAGCGTGCTCGATCTTGGCCATCAGCTTCTGCTAGGTGGCGACCAAGTTGCCGACCGGGTATTGGTGGTGTTCACGGATGGAGAAGGGCACGATTCGCTGCCGGAATTCTTGAAATCGGCCGAACAACTTCGGCGTAGTGGCGTGCATTTGATTCTGGTTGGGGAGGGTGGGGAAGACCCAGTACCCATTCCGGTGCGCGACGCCGAGGGTAGTTTTGTCGGGTACCAGCGCGATCCCTCCGATCAAGTAGTCCAGACCTGGCGTCGCGAGGATGTGTTAAGCGCGGTTGCCGACGCGGCCGAGGGCATCGTGGTATCGGCAGACCACGGGGATCAAGCTGGTGTCATCCGTGACCTGGTGAACGCATACAAACGATCGCCTCAAGCGACCTCAACAGCGGCGCAGGATGTGTCTCGGGCATGGATACCATTGTTTGTCGGCGTCGTGTTGTTGCTCCTCCACACAGCGACGCGCCGGACCATGGCGCTGGCGGTGCTGTTGCTCGGTGTCGGAGTCGGGCCGGTCATGGGCCAGGCGCCTCGGGATCCGGCGAGCGTTGCATGGATCCAAGGGGACACCGGACGAACCGTTCGATTGTACCTCAAACAGGCATTGTCAGGGCAGGGTGGAGATACGGCGTGGTTCAACGCCGGCAGTGTTGCGCTGACCGCGGACGACACCACGGTAGCTCGGGACGCGCTCCGCCGTGTTGCCAACTCCTTGGACCCAGATCTTCGGTTTGCCGCGCTCTACAATCTGGGTTTTCTCGACCTTCAAGCCGCCGCCGCAGATTCCGCCAACGCTCGAGACCATCTCGTGGAGGCCCTGCGGGTCTATCGTGAGGCTCTTCTCTTGAATCCTTCGAGTGAGGACGCAAAGTGGAACTACGAATTGGCGCTACGATCGATGCCGCCGCCTGAGGAGAACGGTCCGCCGCCACCTCCCGATTCCACGGCGAGTTCCAACCAAGCGCCGTCCGATTCGACACTCCAAGGCCTCACCCGGGAGCAGGCCGAACAAATCCTCAACTCGATTGCAGAAGAGGAGCGGCGTACGCGCCTCGATCAGAATGCGAACAGGCGTGATGCGCGCGAGACGCGCGGGAGAAGGGAATGGTAGTAGCCGTCTTTGCGGCACTGCTGGTCCAATCGCCCCAAATTGCGGTGGGCGTCGATCGCGACACTGTCCGGGCCGGGGAAGACATCATCATCACGATCACCGTCCAGGCTCCTGGAGACATGCCGATCGAGATCGTTGATCCTGAACTGACGGGACTCGACCTTCGCAACACGAGCAATCAGTCGCGCTATGTGGTGGCGGGGAACCTCGGATCGCGAACGACAACACGTACGCTGACCGTGCGGGCGACGAAGGAAGGAGAAGCGACCATCGGGCCGGTCGTGGTGCGCCAAGGTGGTGAGGAAGTATCGACACCCAGCATAACCATCGTGGTACGTGGTGCCCTCCCGGCAGGTGTGCGAGCCCTCGATCCGCGTATCGTAAGCTTGCTGAGTACCATGGAACCGGCCATTCCATCGGGCGAAGAGGTCGCACTCACCGTGTCGGCTGTGCCGGGCGAGGTCACGCTAGGTGAACAAGTGGACGTGATCATTGCGGCGTGGGTCCCCCGCGGGATCCGGTCGCGCTTGCGCAACCCGCCGACCCTCGAGGCGCCACAGGTGCGTGGGGCGTGGGCCTATCAACGACCCACGCCGCCGGGGATCGCGCTGACGCGCGAAGTAGGAGGGATTACCTATGACGTGTTCGTTCAACATGAGGTGATCTTTCCCCTGACGGCGGGATCGGCAACGATCGGATCGGCCAAGGTCTCTTACAGCCTGCCGCTCTCCTATTCATTTCTCAGCCGTGAAATGCGCCACGAAGTCCGGAGTGAACCGGTGAAAGTGGTGGTGACTCCGTATCCTGGGCCGCCAGAAGGGACGGTCTTTGGTGGCGCTACCGGATCCGATCTCATATTCGAAGTAACAACGCCGCCGCGAGAGCTTGCCATCGGGAACGCGGCCCGCGTGACAGCCACCGTGCGGGGCGACGGCAACGTTGCCCTGTGGCCTGAGCCGGATCTTCGTTGGCCGCCGGGGCTCCGGGCGTATCCACAAGGTGTCGATGTCCGGCTTCGTGAGGCCGGGGGAGTCGTAGGGGGGGAAAAGGCATTCAACTACTTGGTCATAGCCGATTCCGTTGGAGCTCACCAGGTCGGAGTGCTGCCCTATCTGTATTACGATGTCGGTGCGGGCGAATACCGAACGCTGACGTCCCCGGCGATAGAGTTCGTGACGCCAGGCGGTCGATTGGTCATGGCGAATCGAGGTGAAGGCCTCCCGCCACTCTTGCCTCTGCCGTCTATGCCCCGCGCGGACATGGTTGCAATAAGCTTCTCACGCGGCATGCTGTTGTTCGTTCTGTTGGGTCCGCCACTCCTTGCCGCAGCCCTCGGCTTGGCGCGTCGTCGTCGCCGTCCGCGCCGCGTTCGGGTTTCGAGGCCGCCGGAGGATTGGGAGAGTTTGCACGGACTCGACATCGCGTTCCGACGTCTTCTGGAATCCTTGGTGCCACACGCCGCCGAACGGTCTGGAAGTGAATTGGCGGATGCATTGCGGGCGGCCGGCATTGAAACGACCCTGGCAGCGCATGCGGCCCGCCTCCGCGATCGGTTGAGCAGTGCGGTCTACGGCCCCGACGACTTGACCGACAGCGATGAGTTGTCCCTCGAAGTGCAGGAAGTCATCAAGGCGCTGACCACCGAAAACCGACCGGTCGAACGCCGCGCACTGGCTGTGCTCACCGTATTGGTGCTGGTGCTACCCGGTGGGGCAGCCGGTCAGAGTGCCGAAGTGCTGTATGGAGCAGGTGCGGCCCGGGCGGCGGCGGACAGTCTTTCCGCTCGTGTCGATCAGGCACCCTACGTCGCTGAGCACTGGTACAACCTCGGCAACGCCCTGTCGGCCTTGGGTGAGCCAGTCCACGCGCGCGCTGCGTGGATTCGTGCCGCACGTCTCGCGCCGCGCAGCGACACCATGCGGCAAACACTTCGTGGTTCGATCTCGAGCGGGATTGCGCGCCGCCCAACCCGTGTGTGGGTTGCCCCGTTCACGGCGGTGGAAGCGTACGCGGTAGCGTTATTGCTCTGGGTGATTGGGTGGGCGGTCGTCATCGCGCGGCGCCGCGCGCGTGTGTGGGGGCCGACCCTGTTGTTGGCCGTGAGCGTGGCTGTGATCGGCTATGCGGTTCATGTTCGCTATGCCGAACCGTTGGCGTTGATCCTGCGGGCAAACGCTGGGCTGCGAGCCGCTCCGTATGGTCCCGCACCATTTACCGTTGGGGTGGAGGCGGGGGCGCCGGTCACCATCGAACGGGAGGAAGGGCAGTGGGTGTTAGTTCGGTTCGGCCGGGATAGAGGATGGATGCGCGTCAACGAGCTCGTGAGAATCTAGATGGGCGACATCAAGATCCTCGATGGTAAGGTGGCCGATCAGATCGCCGCCGGCGAAGTGGTGGAACGGCCCGCATCTGTCGTGAAAGAACTCGTCGAGAACGCCATCGACGCGCAGGCGACCACAATTCGCATCGAACTGGAAAACGGGGGCCGTGACTCCATCCAAGTGAGTGACGACGGAACTGGGATGATCCGGGCCGATGCGGTGCTTGCGCTCGACCGGCACGCCACGAGTAAGATTCGTGAAGCACCAGACCTCATTGGTGTCGGCACATACGGGTTTCGAGGAGAAGCGCTTCCGGCCATAGCCTCCGTATCACGGTTCGAGCTGGAGACGGCCGCTCGGGCAAACGGATCAGTGGGCACACGGGTCGTAGTGTCGGGTGGTCGTCGAGAGGAAGTGTCGGATGTCGCTCGAGCGCCCGGGACGACGATTACGGTCAGAGATGTGTTTCACAACACTCCCGCGCGCCGGAAGTTTCTGCGATCGCAACGGTCCGAAACCCGCGCCGCAGTCGATGCCGTCACTGTCCTGGCGCTTGCGCGGCCGGACGTTGAGTTCCAACTCACGAGCGACGGTCGTGTGTTGATCGACGCTCCACGAGCCGATTCCGTGCTGACTCGGATCAGCGCGCTGTTCGGACGCAAGACGGCTGAACAGCTTCTGCCCGTTGAGTACGAGTCGGGGTTTGTGATGGTGCGTGGATTCGTCCAGCGTCCTGCTGACGTTCGTACCGGAGGGCGGAAGGCCCATCTGTTCGTGAACGGCCGACCATTCAAGGACCCGTTCATCGTCCGTGCCGCGGAAGCAGGGTACCGGGCAACGATTCCTCCTGGTCACCGACCCACAGTCCTATTGTCGATATCCGTGCCCGGCGACCGCGTGGACGTCAACGTGCATCCAACGAAAGCGGAAGTCCGTTTCCGTGACAAACGATTTGTCGAGAAGACCATCGAAGATGCCGTGCGCAAGAGTCTCGGCCACGTAATGTCCTCCGCGGTTATTGGTGGTGGGGCACCATCGGCGGGGTGGTCGCCTCCCACTGATTTTTCCCAATCGCCCTTCGATCAAGAGGGTCAAGGCATATCGTCGGCGTTCGGCGGCGGTGCCGCACTGTCCTTGTTCGACGATCAACCGGCGACGACTGCAGTCACGCAACGACTCCTGCAGGTGTTTTCTACGTATATCGTGTTTGAAACCCCCGAAGGGATTGCCATTGTCGATCAGCATTCGGCGCACGAGCGGGTGATCTACGAGCAAGTCATGGCACAGCTGCAGGGATCTGGAGGCGCGTCGCAACGCCTGTTGTTGCCGATCACCGTCGACCTCGATGCTGCCGAGCTGGAGGCTGTCGAGGCCCACAAAGACCTCCTCGAAACCATTGGGTTCGAGGTGGAGCCGTTCGGTGGGCGAGCCGTGGTTCTCCAAGCCGTTCCCAACCCACATCCGCGGTTCGACGCGCGCCGGTGTTTTGAGGAGATGGTCGCGGACCTGGCTCGGAATCGATTTGGCGTCGTGGCGAACCGGCTCGAACGCTTCGCGGCCACCTATGGTTGCCGGGCGGCCGTGATGGCCGGTCATCAACTGGAATCCGCGGAGATGCGTGATCTGTTGAACCGGTTGTTTGCGTGTGAGCTCCCGCCACACGACGTTCACGGTCGCCCGACCATCGTCCAACTCCCCAAGGCGGAACTGGAACGAAGGTTTGGGCGATCATAGACCACTCGTCCCAGTTCTCGTAGGCCCCACTGCGTCCGGCAAAACCGCGGTAGCGGTCGAGCTGTCCGAATTCCTACCCATCACCGTCATCTCTGCGGATTCGCGGCAGGTCTACAAGGATCTCGACATTGGCACGGCAAAACCGACTCGTGAGGAACGCGAACGGGTTCCTCACTTGGGAATCGACGTCGTCGCGCCGGGAGAGCGCTACAGTGCCGGACGGTATGCTCGGGATGCGGTACGGTGGATGGGTGAGGTGGGAGCGGATCGACAACCGGTGGTGGTGGGAGGGACTGGGTTCTACGTTCGGGCACTCGCCGAGGGTCTCTTTCGAGAACCGCCGATTCCACGAGACCAGCGAGACCGCCTCCGCGAGTGGATGCGAGAAAAACAGGGCATGGGGCGTTGGGCGGCCCGGCTCGACCCGGGATACAGTGGGGGCGGACGCCAACGCGCGAGCAGGGTCGTTGAGGTGGCGCTGCTCACAGGCAAGTCCTTGTCATGGTGGCAGAAAACTGCGGAGACGGAGGGGATCATGCGGCCTTGGTTCATTCGACTCACGCTCCCTCGGGCCACGCTTCACACGAGAATCGTCGATCGAACGCGAGCGATGATCGAGAAGGGGTTGGTGGACGAGGTCCGTGGATTGCTCGACAGCGGCATCCCCGGCGATGCCCCCGGGCTCGATGCGGTCGGGTATCGTGAGGTCGTACGTATGTTGGATGGCCGGATGCCCGAGGGCGACCTTGAAGAGGCCATCGCCACGGCAACGCGGCAATATGCCAAGCGTCAGAAAACGTGGTTCCGTCACCAATTGATCGGACATCCTGTGGTACCTTTGGACGCGACCGACACGCCGAGGACGCTGGCGCGCCGAATCGCCGAACTCTGGACTGAACGAGGACGCTGAATGCGTATTGGAATCACCTGCTATCCGACGTACGGGGGGTCGGGTGCGGTTGCGACGGAGCTTGGAATCGAACTGGGGCGCCGCGGACATGAAATCCACCTCATCTCGTACGCATCACCGTTTCGCCTCCCTGGATTCGCGGAGAACGTCTATTTCCATGAGGTAGACTTGAGCGGAACCTATCCGCTCCTCGAGTACTTTCCCTACTCGCTTGCCCTCGCTGTGAAGCAACACGAAGTGGCGGTGCGAGAGCAACTCGATATCCTGCACGTGCACTATGCGGTTCCGCATGCCACGGCGGGGTTTCTCGCGCGGGAAATGATGGGACCCGATCATCCATTGAAGTTGGTGACGACGCTCCACGGGACCGATATCACGCTAGTGGGGCAGGAGGCCTCATTCTTTACTGTGACGAAGTTCTCGATCGAGCAATCGGATGCGGTTACGACGGTCTCGGAGTATTTGCGGCGGGAGACCCTCGAGAAATTCGGATGCGATGGATGTTCGATCGAAGTGATTCCAAACTTCATCAATCCGACGGTATTCTACCCTGGTGCAGAGGGGGCCTGCCGGCGCCACCTCGCACCACCCGGTTCGAAGGTCTTGATGCATATCTCCAATTTCAGGCCGGTCAAGCGTGTCGTGGACGTTGTACAGATCTTCGCCAAGGTTCAGGAACAAACGCCCGCCGTATTGGTGATGGTGGGCGACGGGCCAGATCGGCCGTTAGCGGAAGCCGAGGTCGAACGGCTTGGGCTGGCGGAACACGTTCAATTCCTCGGGAAGGTCGATGCCGTAGCCGATCTGCTACGGTGCGCGGATGTGTTTCTCCTTCCGAGCAGCTCGGAATCGTTCGGCCTTAGCGCCTTGGAGGCCATGGGCTGTGGCGTCCCGGTCGTGGCAAGCGATGTTGGCGGATTGGATGAAGTGGTACTGGACGGAATCACGGGGGCCCTCGTTCCCGTAGGGGAGATAGATGCCATGGTTGAGCAAACGCTCGCCCTCCTCGAACCCGAACGCTGGAGTGCTGCCCGCGGTGCTGCTGTCAAACACGCGCAGATCTTCGCTGAAGATCTTGTGGTACCCAAGTACGAGGCGCTCTATCGGCGGGTTCTGGACGAGTGACCTATTGGGAGGGCGTTGTGCTGGGGGTGGTGCAGGGGCTGACGGAATTTCTCCCGATCTCGAGTTCCGGACACCTCGTGCTTGCGGAATCATTGCTCGGGCTCGAGACGCCCGGCGTGGTGGTCGAGGTGGTACTCCATGTCGCGACGCTTCTGGCCGTGGTTCTGGTCTACCGACGTCGGCTGGGCGAATTGGTGGTAGGCGTGTTTGCGGGCAACCGGTCGGCATGGCGGGTCATCCTTCTCCTCGGAGTCGCTACGGTACCGGCAGCCATCGTTGGTGTTCTATTCTCGGACTTTTTCGAGCGGACGTTCGAATCACTCCTCGTTGTAGGTGTGAGCTTTATCGTAACTGGTTTGGTTCTCTGGAGCACCAAGTGGGTTTCAAAGGGGGGGCGGACCACGCAACCGGGCCTGTCTGGCGCCGCTACGATTGGGTTGGCACAGGCGATGGCGATCTTCCCGGGCATTTCACGGTCGGGGTCTACAGTTGCCACCGCCATGTGGCTCGGGATCGAGCCGGTCCGGGCTGCGGAATTCTCGTTCATCCTTGCGATTCCCGCCATCGCAGGGGCCGCCGTCCTGCAGATTCCAGATCTGGCCGATGGC